>DCBP01000033.1 GCA_002314055.1 Prevotella sp. UBA1104 | reverse complement strand
GCTCCCCACAGTGGGGAAATCTGAGAGAAACCGTTTTCGGTCTCGCCGGTGAAGATAAGACCCTCAGCCTTAATCTCGATAGAGAGGGAAGTAACACTCCGGTAGCGTTTGATGCAAACACCGATGGCGTTTGATAGAAACGCTTGTGGAGTTTTTTTTGTTTTGTTGAAAATATATAGTTTTTGTTTGTTCCCTTTGCCGTATGGAGGAAAAAAAGTAAATTTGCAGGCAAAATCAAGGTAGAGAGATTCTAATTCAACAAAATAATGAAAGAGTTACAATTAAAGTACGGATGTAATCCTAATCAAAAGCCTTCCAGAATATATATGGAGGAAGGTGAGTTGCCTATTGAAGTGTTGAACGGTCGTCCAGGCTACATCAATTTTCTTGATGCGCTAAACAGCTGGCAATTGGTTAAAGAACTGAAAGAAGCTACCGGTCTGCCAGCCGCAGCAAGTTTTAAGCATGTTTCGCCGGCAGGAGCAGCAGTAGGTCTGCCGTTGAGTGACACTCTGAAGAAAATTTACTTCGTTGACGACTTGAAGATTGAACTTTCTCCTATAGCTTGTGCGTACGCAAGAGCACGTGGCGCAGACCGTATGAGCTCATACGGCGATTTCGTGGCGTTGAGCGATACCTGTGATGCAGCAACTGCCACTTTGCTCAAAAGGGAAGTAAGCGATGGTGTCATTGCTCCGGACTTTACTGAAGAGGCTCTTGAGATTTTGCGTGCAAAACGCAAGGGTACATATAATGTTATAAAGATAGATCCTACTTATAAACCGGCTCCGATAGAGCACAAACAGGTGTTTGGAATAACCTTCGAGCAGGGTCGCAACGAGGTGAAGCTCGATGATCCGAAACTCTTCGAGAATATCCCTACAAAGAGTAAGGTATTTACGGACGAGGCTAAAAGAGATCTTATAATCAGTTTGATAACTCTGAAATATACACAGAGCAACTCCGTATGCTATGTAAAAGACGGTCAGGCAATCGGTATCGGTGCCGGACAGCAGAGTCGTATCCATTGTACACGCCTTGCCGGAAACAAGGCAGATATATGGTGGTTGCGCCAGCATCCGAAAGTAATGAATCTGCCGTTTGTACCGGGCATCCGTCGTGCAGACCGCGACAATACGATAGACGTATATATCAGCGAAGACCACGACGATGTACTTGCCGACGGAGTATGGCAGCAGTTCTTTACCGAGAAGCCGGAAGTATTGACTATGGCGGAGAAAAAAGAGTGGATAGCAAAGAATACCAAGGTGGCATTGGGTAGCGATGCCTTCTTCCCGTTCGGCGACAATATCGAGCGTGCCCACAAGAGTGGCGTAGAGTTTATAGCTCAGGCAGGCGGCTCGGTGCGCGACGACAATGTTATCGATACTTGCGACAAGTACGGAATAACAATGGCATTTACGGGAGTACGTCTGTTCCATCATTGATCGATTTAGAATAATTCTAAACTCTACATTCAGATTATGGATATAGACCAGATTATTGAGGGCGGCATGACATTCCGTCCGGCACGTGCTGGAAGTTCAGACAACGGAAAGGTAAAGACGAAGGCAAAGAAAAAAGCCTACATTACAGGATCTCATGGAAGTGGTTCGGCAATGCAAAAAGCCAAATACCGGCAGCAGCGTGCCAACAGAAAAAGAAAATAAGGACTATAAACGGCAAAATAAAGATGTTTTAAGTATCTTTGTTTTGCCGTTTTTTTTATTTGCATTATCTTTGCAGCAATATATGCGCCAACAATCAGCATATCACCTATAGGTAATGTTAAGAATAAAGAAATTAGATATATTCATAGCCAGGCAATTTGGACTGCTGTTCGTAGGAACTTTCTTCATCTGTCAGTTTGTGCTGATGATGCAGTTCTTGTGGAAATATGTAGACCAACTCATCGGCAAGGGGCTCTCTCTGGAGGTCCTTGCACAGTTCTTTTGGTATATGAGTCTTGTGCTTGTGCCGCAGGCCTTACCGCTTGCATTGTTGCTCTCGGCACTTATTACCTTCGGAAACTTGGGCGAAAGCAGTGAGCTTACCGCTATAAAGGCAGCAGGAATATCACTTATGCAGGCATTTCGCTCACTTATCGTGATAACTCTCTTCGTAACCGGGGTATCTTTCTATTTCCAGGATGTCGTAGCACCGAAGGCTAACATGCAGTTCGGACAACTCCTATTGTCGATGAAGCAGAAAAGTCCTGAGCTGGAAATCCCGGAGGGAATCTTCTATGACGGAATTCCAAACTGCAACCTTTATGTACAGAAAAAGAATCTGGAAACGGGAAAGCTCTATGGTATAATGATTTACCGCATGACCGACAGTTATGAAGATGCAGCAATCATACTTGCAGACTCAGGAATGTTGCAGTCTACGGCAGAAAAAAAGCACCTCGTGCTGACACTACACAGTGGAGAGTGGTTTGAAAATATGAAATCAAGCGATGTTACGGGCAGCGCAAGTGTGCCGTATCGTCGGGAAACCTTTGCCGACAAGAAGATAATATTGGATTTCGACAATGATTTCAATCTGACCGATGCAGGTTCTATATCCGGCAACGCCAAGGCAAAGAGTCTGTCGCAAATTAGAGAGGGAATAGACTCAATAAGTCATGAATACGATAGTATCGGAAGGGCATTCTACCGCGATGCCATGATGATGCAGTTTGGATGTAGGCAGATAAGTAAACGGGACTCGCTTGCACTCTTGAAAAAAGTTGAAAGTGGAAAAGTGGACTTCTACAAAGACTTCGACAAACTCTCGTCTGACAAAAAACTTGCTGCGGTAAACAAGGCGATAATGGCAGCCCAAAACTCTGTCGGCAACCTTGAGTTCAAGGCAATGGTGACAAAAGACGGCGACAATATGCTGCGACAGCACAAGATAGAGGCGATAAACAAATTTACTCTTGCCCTGTCGTGTATAATATTCTTCTTTATAGGAGCTCCACTTGGAGCCATCATCCGTAAGGGAGGACTCGGAGTGCCGGTAATTATTTCTGTACTCGTGTTCATCGTATATTATATCCTCGACAACACGGGATACAGAATGGCAAAGGGCGGAATGTGGGCAATATGGTTCGGAAAGAGCATTGCAACAGCCGTGCTCGCACCATTGGCGGTGTTCTTCACATATAAGGCAAACAACGATTCCGTGGTGTTCAATGTTGACCTATATAAGAATCTGCTGATGAAGATGCTCGGAATGAGAGTAAAACGCAGTGTTATGAGAAAGGATGTTATCATCGAAGAACCGGACTATGCAGCAGACAAGGCTTGTCTTGAGACAATGACAAATGCGATAAAGGAATATTCGATGACCCATAAACTGAAGTCGCCGCCAAACTTCATCAACGTGTTCTTCAAATTCAGTCCAGACCACGACATGGAAAGAATAGGAGAGAAGATGGAAAATGTCATCACAGACCTTTCTAATTCAAGAGACCGTAAGGTGATAGACTTGCTTAACGAGTATCCTATAATAATGGTAAAGGCACACACACGGCCGTTTGAAAGAAAATGGATGAACGTGGTTTCTGCCATAATCATACCAGTTGGAGTGTTCTTCTACTTCAGAATGTGGCGCTTCCGTTTACGTTTGCAGAGAGACTTGAAGCAGATTTCAGCAACAGACAACATGCTCGTAGAAAGAATGAAAGAAATGGGATATTAAAAGAAATAGAAGTTTCTACTTATATAATATAATAATGTATAAATAAAATGGAGAAGTTAAAGCTAAATACAGTAGAGGAGGCAGTAGCCGACTTTAAAGAAGGAAAATTCGTAATCGTTGTTGATGATGAAGATCGCGAAAACGAGGGCGACCTCATTATCGCTGCCGAGAAAATCGATGCAGAAAAAGTGAATTTCATGCTGAAACATGCAAGAGGCGTACTTTGTGCACCGATAACAATATCAAGATGCCAGGAACTCGACCTCCCGCATCAGGTAACCGACAATACATCGATGCTCGGTACTCCTTTCACCGTAACCGTAGACAAGCTCGAAGGCTGCACCACAGGTGTATCGGCACACGACCGCGCTGAAACAATCAAGGCGCTTGCCGATCCAAATTCCAAACCGTCGACATTCGGTAGACCGGGACACGTAAACCCTTTATATGCACAAGACAATGGAGTGCTCAGAAGAAGCGGACATACCGAGGCTGCAATAGATCTCTGCAATATGGCAGGACTCTATCCGGCAGGAGCCTTGATGGAGGTGATGAACGAGGACGGAACAATGGCTCGTCTGCCACAACTGCTCGAATTCGGGGAAAAATACGGACTAAAGACCATTTCCATAAAAGACATGATAGCTTATCGCCTTAAACACGAAGTGCTCGTGGAGAAGGGAGAAGAAGTAGACATGCCTACAATCTACGGACACTTCAAACTCATACCATTCCGCCAGACAAGCAACGGACTGGAACACATGGCTCTTATAAAAGGAGAGTGGAAACACGACGAACCGGTGCTCGTAAGGGTACATTCATCATGTGCTACAGGCGATATCCTCGGCAGTATGCGCTGCGACTGCGGCGAACAATTGCACAAGTCGATGCAGATGATTGAAAAGGAAGGAAAGGGCGTAGTAGTATATATGCAACAGGAAGGTAGAGGTATCGGACTGATGAACAAAATTGCCGCATATAAGCTCCAGGAGAAAGGTATGGATACAGTGGAAGCAAACGTACATCTCGGATTCAAACCCGACGAGAGAGACTACGGATGCGGAGCGCAGATACTGAGAGAACTCGGCGTGAGCAAGATGCGACTGCTTACAAACAATCCAACAAAACGTGTAGGACTGGAGGCGTATGGACTCGAGATTGTAGAAAACGTACCTATCGAGATTGAGCCAAACGAATACGACTATAAATATCTCCAGACAAAGAAACTGCGCATGGGACACAATCTGCATTTGTAAGAAAAATGCAATAAAATCCTGTCTTTACAACTCTTTAATACATATTATAAAATAAATAATACAGTTTTCTCGTTAAAGAGAATAAAATGATATACTTTTGCAAGTAAAACATAAGTTGAATAATTATGACACAATTATCAGACCGTCTTAACAGACTCGCACCATCTGCAACTTTGGCAATGTCGCAGAAAAGCGGAGAGATGAAAGCCCAAGGTATCGATGTAATCAACATGAGCGTGGGAGAACCTGATTTCAACACTCCTGACCATATCAAGGAGGCTGCAAAGAAGGCTATCGACGAGAACTATTCGAGATATTCTCCAGTTCCAGGATATATGGAGCTGCGCAAGGCTATCGTTAACAAACTTAAAAACGAGAATGGACTCGAATACTCGGTAAACGAGATTCTTGTGTCTAACGGTGCAAAGCAAAGCGTATGTAATACCGTAATGGCTCTTGTAAACGACGGTGAGGAAGTTATCATACCTGCTCCATATTGGGTTAGCTATCCGCAAATGGTAAAGCTCGCAGGAGGAACTCCGGTAATTGTAGAAGCTGGCTTTGAACAGAATTTCAAGATGACACCGGAACAGCTCGAGGCTGCAATAACTCCAAAGACAAGAATGATAATCCTCTGCTCACCAAGCAACCCGACGGGAAGTGTATATTCGGCAGAAGAACTCAAAGGCCTTGCAGAAGTTGTCAAGAAACATGACAATCTTTATGTACTTGCCGACGAGATATATGAGCATATCAATTATATCGGCAAACATCACAGTATTGCACATGTCGACGGCATGAGAGAGCGCACGATAATTGTAAATGGTGTATCCAAGGCTTATGCTATGACAGGATGGAGAATCGGATTCATCGCAGCACCTGAATGGATCGTTAAAGGCTGCAACAAACTCCAGGGACAGTACACCAGCGGTCCGTGTTCAGTAAGCCAAAAGGCAGCTGAGGCTGCATACACAACATCTCAGGAATGTGTAGAGACAATGCGTAAGGCGTTTGAGCGCCGTCGCGACCTTATCGTAGAACTTGCAAGCCAGATTCCAGGTCTTGAGGTTAACAAACCAGAGGGAGCGTTCTATCTCTTCCCGAAATGCAGCAGCTTCTTCGGTAAAAGCTATAACGGAAAGACCATAAACAACTCCACAGACCTTGCAATGTTCCTTCTTGAAGTAGGACACGTGGCTACTGTAGGTGGAGATGCATTCGGCGACCCATATTGTTTCAGAATGAGCTATGCTACAAGCGACGATAATATCCGTGAGGCAATGAAACGCATAAAGGATACACTTGCGTTACTGAAATAACAATAAATGTAAATATAAAATGCAGTCAGGCGAATAAAATATGCTATAAAGCAGATATTTTAAAAAAAATCGCTAAGTGGTTGTTAAAATCATTTAAGAAAGTATGCGTGATAATTATTAAATTATTATCTTTGCATCACTATGAGCCTATGTATCGGCTGAAGCTTTAAAATCATACATCAAGTAGCTTGACACTAATCGACGAATATAACTTAAATTTATTAATAACTTAAATTAAAATCAAAAAAAATTATGGCAAATTCAAAGACAGCAGCCCCAGCTAAAAAGAAGGGCTTCCAGGGCGTTCGCGCAGCGATTTGGATCATCGTACTCTGCTTCATCGCAGGTGTATGCTTCTATCAGTTCGTACTCGGTAACCCAGGTAACTTCCAGGGTGGCGACAACGCTAACGCTCCACTTCCAGGCAACTTGCTCGGTACTATCTACAAGGGAGGTATCGTCGTTCCTGTAATTATCACTCTTCTCTTTACTGTGATTGCACTTTCAGTAGAGCGTGGTCTTGCTCTTCGCACAGCTAATGGTAAGAGCAGCCTCGTTAAGTTCGTTGCTAATGTAAAGGCAGCTGTTTCAGCTGGCGACATGGCAAAGGCTCAGCAGCTTTGCGACAAGCAGCAGGGTGTTGTTGGTAACGTTGTTACCGCTTCTCTGAAGGCTTATGCAGAGATGGAGAAAACTCCAGGTTTGAAGAAAGAGCAGAAGGTTTCTAAGATTCAGCAGGCTCACGAGGAGGCTGTTCAGCTCGAGATGCCTACTCTTCAGATGAACATGCCTATCTTGGCAACTCTCGTAACTCTTGGTACTCTTACCGCTCTGTTCGGTACCGTTGTCGGAATGATCAAGTCATTCGCCGCTCTGGCAGCAGGTGGTGGTGGTGACTCACTCGAACTTTCTACCGGTATTTCTGAGGCCCTCGTCAACACTGCTTCTGGTATTTTGACTTCATGGTGCGCCGTTGTTGCTTATAACTACTACTCAAACAAGATCGATAAGCTTACTTACGCTCTTGACGAGGTTGGTTACACTATCGCAAAGACATACGAAGCTAACCATACAGAAGAGGCTTAATCTTTTTTACTAACCCTTTTAAACTTTTATCACTATGGGTAAGTTAAAGATTAAGAAAGCCGACATCTGGATAGACATGACCCCTATGTCTGACGTGATGGTCCTTCTGCTTACCTTCTTCATGTTGACTTCTACGTTCGTGAAGAATGAGGCAGTTAAGGTTAATGCGCCAGGCTCAGTGTCAGAGATCAAAGTTCCAGAAACTGAAGTTCTGCAGATTCTCGTTGACAAGGACGGTAAAATCTTTATCGGACTTGACAAACCAGGTTATATGCAGGAGATGCTCACCGGATTTGAAAGCAAATTCAGCAGTCTTACTCTCTCTCCAAAACAGGAGAAGAACTTTGCCGGACTTGCATCTTTCGGTGTTCCTATGAACAAAATGTCTGATGTTCTCAAGCATGAGGCAGCTGATATCAATAACGAGCAGAAAACAATGGGTATTCCTACAGACTCTATCAACGGAGGCATGAGCGAATTCCAGTGTTGGGTAGACGCAGCACGCAACGCTTCTTTTGGCGACAAGATGAAGATTGCTATCAAGGCTGATGCTGCAACACCATACAAGGTCGTTAAGAAAATGATGTCTGAGCTTCAGGATATGAGTGAGAACCGTTACTATCTTATCACTACTTTAAAGAAGGAGGAGGCTGAATAATATGGCAAAGAAAAAAGGTTCAAGACAGAAAAAAGTCCAGACCCGTGTCGACTTCACCCCTATGGTGGATATGATGATGCTTCTTATCACCTTCTTCATGCTCTGTACTTCTCTGAGCAAGCCTCAGTCTATGCAGTTGACCATGCCAAGTAACGATAAGAACGTAAACGATCAGGACCGTTCGGCAACGAAGGCGTCTCAGACACTGACTCTTTATCTGGCAGGAAACGATCAGATTTATCACGTAGACGGTATTCCTCAGTACGACAATCCTGCATGTCTGAAAAAGACTACATGGGGTGCCGACGGTATTCGCAACGTGCTGATCAACCACAAGACAGAGGAAGGATATACTCCTGTAAAGAACATTATGGCTGCAAAGAGACTTCTCGATGCAGAGCGTGCAAAAGACAAGAGCATGTCTGACTCGGTTTACAATCAGCGTCTTGACAAAATCAAGAAAGGTGAGTTGGAGACAGGTAAGGTTCCCGCACTGACAATCATCATCAAGGCTCTTGATACAGCTTCGTACAAGAATCTCGTTGATGCTCTCGATGAAATGCAGATTTGTGCAATAGGTAAGTACGTTATCGATAAGATTAACCCAGATGACCAGCGTCTTCTCGATGCTGCTCATGTAAAGTAATCTGATTGATAGTTGTCTAATTTTTAAAGAAAAAAGAAAATGGCAAAAATTGATCTTATATCAAATGAATGGGCTGACATAGTCTTCCAGGGTCGTAATAAGGTCTATGGTGCTTACCAACTGCGTAGAGGTACAAGCAAACGAAACATCTGGGCTATGGTGTTCGTTGCTGCCGTAGCAGCTGTTGCATATTTAGGACTTGCAGCTTATAACTCTTATCAGGCAGCTCAAAAGGCTAAGTTCGAGGCTGAGATGGAGGCTTCTCTCATCGAAACCAAGAAGCAGGCCAAGGTTGAGAAGAAAACCGAAACTCCTAAGGTTGAGCAGGTTCAGAAGGTTGAGAAGGTTAAGTCTTCTATCGCCTTCACTCCTCCTGTAATCAAGAAGGACTCAGAGGTTAAGCCTGAGGAGGAAATGAAAACTCAGGATGAGTTGAAAGAAACCAAAACTGCCATCGGTGCTTTCGATGTGAAAGGTAACGACGAGGCAGGCGGTACTGTGTTGAAGGCTGTTGAGGAGATTGCTACTCCTGAGCCTCCGAAGCAGGAAGTTGAGCAGAACAAGGTATTCGATGTTGTAGAGCAGCAGCCTTCATACCCTGGTGGTATGGGCGCACTCAACCAGTGGTTGGCAAGCAACATCAAGTATCCTGCAATGGCTGCCGAGAATGGTATCGAGGGACGTGTAGTCGTTCAGTTCGTCGTAGAGCGTGACGGTTCCGTTTCTGGTGTACATGTTGTTCGTGGTGTTGACCCATCATTGGACAAAGAGGCAACCCGCGTGGTTTCTCAGATGCCTAAGTGGATTCCTGGTAAGCAGAATGGTTCTGCAGTACGTGTTAAGTACACTGTACCTGTAACATTCCGTCTCCAGTAATATCATAAATCTTATATGGAAAGGTAGAGGTGATGTCTCTCTTGGGAGGTGTGTCTCTACCTTTCTTTTTATCATCTAATTACTACTTATTGCATAATGTTATAGAGACTATTCTTATTGCATTGGTAACTGCAAAAATCTGTCGACAGCATTTATTATTTAGTGGTAATAAATAAATCAAGAACAATAAAAAACAAAGTTAATCATGAAGCGTATTACATTCACATATATTGTTATGACGATGGCATTATTGGTTTTCTGTACATGTGGAGGTCAGAAGTCCAAGAATGGCAGAACGGATACATATGCATCCGGCAAAATGACATTAATGTGCGACGAGAGCTTCAGTCCTATCGTAAAGGAAGAGCTTGCCGTGTTCCATGCCATGTATCCAGATGCTCATGTCACGGCGGAATATACAAACGAGATTGATGCCTTCAATGCTCTGATGAAGCAGAAGGTACATTTAATAATAACGGCACGAAATTTCTCTGCCAAGCAGCTTGAATATTTCAAGACGAACAAGATACAGCCTCGTTGGTTTCCATTAGGTTATGACGGTTTGGCATTTATAATTAACCGCAACAACGTTGACTCTTGTATAACGGTAAAAGATATAAAGAGAATCCTCTCCGGACAGGCAACAAAATGGAACCAGATAAACAAGGGTTCTCGTCTCGGAACAATAGATGTCGTATTCGACAATCGACAGTCGGCAGCTGTTCGCTGGGCTGTAGACTCAATTCTTGGCGGTAAGCCAATCAACAGTCCGAATATCTCGGCAGTCAAGACCAGTGCCGAGGTAATAAAATATGTAGAGAAGACTCCTAATGCCATAGGAATCATCGGTAGCAACTGGCTCAACGACAAGCGAGATACTACAAATGTAACATTTAAGAAAAACATAACCGTAATGTCGGTCTGCCAGATGGAGAAGGCAACAGAGATGAACAGTTGGAAGCCATATCAGCTGTATCTCCTCGACGGCAGGTATCCGTTTGCAAGAACGATATATGCTCTGCTTGCTGACCCGTTCCATGGATTGCCAGTAGGTGTAGCCAACTTCATGCAGTCGCCCCAGGGACAGAAAATAATTCTCAAATCAGCTCTCTTGCCATACCGTGGCGACCTCGAATGGCGCAGTGTACAGGTTAATGATGATTAAAAGTTAAGCATTATTTACATTATGCATGCAATTTCTTTGACAAAATGATGTTGGATAAAATAAAAAGTAATTATCTTTGCATCACTTTAAGAATAAATCATATCAAGAATAAAAACATTCAAAAAAGAAATAAAGCAAGAGACAAAGAGAAAGTACAATATCGCACATAAATTGTAGCGAAGTACACTATGCATATCAATAGTAATGCATAATCAAGAGAAAAAGAGAATATAGTTATCAGAAAAATAAAGACTTATGAAAGCGATTAAATATTTATTCATGGGAGCGCTGATGACAGCATTCAGCAGCTCGGTAATGGCACAGGAAGTATCTGTAAAGGATGCTGTAAATGCCATAAAGACAAACAAGGACAAGGCTGCCGTTGCAGCCATCGTGAAGGATGTAACAAAGGCATACAAGAAAGACGCCAAGGCGCTGGCTGCGATTGGTCGTGCTTATCTTGACGTAAAGGACACTGCCAACACTCGCAAGTATGCTGATATGGCAATCGCCATAACCAACAAGAGCAAGAGCGGTAAGGTTGGCGACGGTTTCATGCTTATGGGTGACCTGGAGTATTATAAGGATGATCCAGGTGCAGCAGCAGCAATGTACCAGAATGCTTACTATTATGAGCCGAACAACATCAATGCATACGTAAAGTATGCTCGCGTAATGCGTGGCGTATCTCCAGATATGGCAGTGGAGCAGCTTGAGAAGGTTCGCTCGCTCGATCCAAATTATCCTGTAGATGCAGAGGCAGCTCATATCTATTATGAAGCAGCAAAGAAGAATGGTGCATATATGCAGAAGGTGCTCGAGTATTACGGAAAGCTGACACCAGCAAAACTGTATGCTCATGATCCAAGTTATCTTACAGAGTATGCGCTTGCAGCATTTGCTAATCAGAAGAATGACGTTTCAAAGCAGCTTGCTCTCTACGGACTGTCACAGAAGCCACGTAATGCCGGTTACAACCGTTTGGCTCTCTATAATTCAGTAGAGTTGAAACAGTATGAAGATGCTGCAAAATATGTTGATGCACTCTTCAACAAGAGCGATTCTGTAGAGCTTACAGCCAACGACTATAAGTTTGCCGGTCTTACATTCAGTGCTTTGAAAGACTACGACTCTGCAATCAACTACTACAACAAGCAGTTGGCAAGTGCTACAGATCCAGCTCTGAAGGCAGGTGTATACAAAGAGCTTTCTGATGCCTATAAGGCAAAAGGTGATTTCGCAAAATCACTCGAGCTTTACGAGGAGTATCTGAAGAACAATCCAAAGGTTGGTATCAACGACTATAACGGACTTGCAACAATCTACCGCAATCAGGCAGCCAATCAGACTGGTGCTGCTCAGACAGCATCCGTAAACAAGGCCGTTGAGATTTACAACCAGATGGCAGAGAAGTATCCAAGCAATGCAGACTTCTGCAGCTTTATGGCAGCCCGCACACTTGGTATCTCTGATCCAACACAGGCAAAAGGACTTGCTCGTCCATACTACGAGAAGCTTATCAAGATAATCGAGGCAAACGGCGTAAAGAGCGATGCCGACAAGTCTCGTCTGTCTGAGGCATACACTTATATGGGAATCTACCTGTATAAGATCAAGAACGAGGCTGCTGCCGCAAAACCATACTTCGAGAAGCTTCTGCAGCTCGATCCGGAGAATGCAACAGCAAAGCAGGTTCTTGCTACATATTAATGTTGATTTGATAAGGGTATTACCCCTCCAAAAAATAGATAAAAGGATGCGTCAGATAACTTTGGCGCATCTTTTTTATTGAAAAAAATAAAAAAAGTTTTTCTGCAATTTACCCTCACACCCTCACCTTCTTGCCATTTCCCCTTTATACATGGTACTTTCAGGTGGTGAGGGATGGTGTGAGGGTAGGTGAGGGTAGGTGAGGGGAAGATATAAATTCGAAAGTTTAGAAAATCATAAAATCAAGATGCAGGAAGAAAATAAGATAATAATGCTTGGGACCGGTCATGCCACAGTTACCCACTGCTATAACACCTGTTTCATAGTAAAGTCAGGTAACGAACTTCTGCTTGTAGATGCCGGTGGCGGCAACGGCATATTGAGCCAATTGGAAAAATCTGGAGTACAGTTGACCGACATCCATGACATCTTTGTCACCCATGCCCACACCGACCATATACTTGGAGTGATATGGGTAATAAGGATGGTAATGCAGAAGACACTTGCCGGCAAGTATCACGGAGAGTTAAACGTATATGGAAACGATAAAGTGATAAAGGTCATTAATACCATCTGCGACATGACGCTACACAAGAACTATGTAAGTCAGATAGGCAAGACAATAATCCTTTATCAGCTTAATGATGGTGATAAGTTCAGCGTTGGTTCCATGCATCTTCAGTGTTTTGACATCCTGTCGGATAAAGAAAAGCAGTATGGCTTCACCTTGAAATTTGTCGATGGCACTCGACTTGTATGTTTCGGCGACGAGCCATGCAACGAACACACCCTGCATTATGCTGTCGGTGCTGATTGGATGATGTGTGAGGCATTCTGTCTTTATGCCGACAGAAACATTTTCAAGCCATACGAGAAATTCCATAGCACATCCCTTGATGTCGGCAGAATAGCCCAAAGGATAGGAGTGAAAAACCTTATAGTATACCACACGGAAGATACCGACTTAACTCATCGTAAAGAGCGATACACAGCCGAAGTTGCCGAAAACTATCATGGCAACATCCATGTGCCTGATGATTTGGAAACGATAAAGCTTAAGTAAGTACAATATAAAGAATGGAGATACGTTAAAACAACGTATCTCCATTTTTACAACTGTTGATAATTAGAAATCATTCTGTCCGAACTCGTCCGGATTAAGTATAGAGTCAAGGAACGACTGCGGTATAGGGCGCAATGTCTTTGCCTCTTGAGTGATATTCGGGTTGTATTTCTTTACATACTCTTTAAGCTTGCCGGTACGCTTCAAATCAAACCAGCGTAGATGTTCTCCGCAAAGCTCGCGAGAGCGTTCATCGAGGATAAAGTCGAGTGTCATGTCGCTTGCTGCAACCTTCATGTCTTCCTTGTGACCAGGAGCGGCAGCGCGTTCCCTGATAACATTAAGATAGTCAGCTGCAGTCTGTTTGTTGCCTCCCGACTTCATGGTTTCACATTCAGCCACGATGAAATACATCTCCGGCAGACGCATTACTATAATATCGTTGGCACCGACTTCAGATTTGTATGAGTATCCCTTTTTCTCCAGGTTCTCGTCTTCGTATTTAAGAAGAGATGGAAAGTGGATATTGAAGTTTGCATCTTTAGACACCACACCGTTTGCATCGTAGATATCGTCGATATCAACCACGGCATAAGGCTTGTTTCGTTTGTCAGCCACTCTTTCTTTCGTAAACTGCATGGCGAGATCCCCCTTGTTTAGATGCTGTCCAACCATAGAAACAGGTTTTTCAAAGTGGTTCAGCTGAGTTTCGTCCCATGTAAAGCCTTCATCCTTGTTAACGTAGTAGTTTTCGCGGAACCAAGCTGCATATCTTGTGTCATACGGATTGTTATACAATTCAAGCAAGTGTTTGGTTGGCATCATGCACATGCCGCCAGACTTTCCGTTTTTATCGTTGCCGTATTCATACGAGCCTGCCACTCCTGCCCAATCGGAATATTTTGCATGGAAATATGAGTGGGTACGGCATGGGTTGCTCTTCTTCATGTTTAGTGAAGGTTCAGACGAGTGCGTAATGACAAACATTGCCTCCTTGTTTGTCTTGTTGTTTGCCTTGGCAAAAACTTCAGCTGGGGTGTCATACATAGAAACGCCGAGTTCTGCTTGATGCTCGATTACATATTTAGCGGCATCCTCAGCCATTTGATAGTATTTGTCCTTTTCAGTCTGGTCATTAAGGTATTCCACATAAGTCAGAGCAATACGCGCTTTCAGTCCGTAAGCCGCTTTCAGTGTAGCTCGTCCCACGTCTTCCTTAGGATAAGGCTGTGCTGTAAGGTTCTGAATGGCAACGTCGCAGTCTTCAAGCATCAGTTTGTAGAAGTCATCATAGCTGCTTCTCCTGCATTCTCCCTCAAACTCCTTAGTTTCCTTAGTGCGCAGATCCACGTTTCCGTAGTTTTCCACGAGATGCCAGTAAGCATAAGCTCTCATGAAGTGAGCTTCGCCAAGTCTCACGGTTTTCATTGTCTGGTCTGTGAAGATAACGTTAGGGTGTCGTTCTATAGCAGCGTTGCAATCGTTGATAATTTCATAGAGGCGGTTCCAAGTGTTCTTGTACTGTCCCGTTGTAGCGAGAACCTCCTCATACTTTGACAGTTGTCGTCCGTATCCGGAGTTTGCAATATTAATCCATTCGTCATTGCCTCCGTTGAAAAGCAATACAGGGTCCTCACGTCCGTAAAGTTGTCCGCCCCAGTATGCATATACAGAGTTGATGATAGTATTGTATCCAGTTTGGCTTTTGAAAGCCGTATCGGCGGTACTTCCGCCAGGATTATACTCGTCGAGGTCGCACGAGTTTAGTGACAGCAGCATTGTTGCCATAGCTGCGGTCATAAGATAATTTTTATATTTTTTCATTTTAGTATTCATTGGTAAAAGGTTTAGAAATCAAGATTTACGCCAAATATAAACTGTCGCTGTAGCGGGTCTGTAGCGGCTCCTCCACGTTCAGCATCGTAGTGCTTCACGAGATGGTTTCCGCTCATAGAGAACACGTTGTTTGCCGTAAGGTATACGCGCAGTCTTGATATACCCACTTTGTCCATAATCTTTTTAGGGAATGTATATCCCAACGATACGGTTTTCAGTTTCCAGTATGAACCTTCTATGTATTCCAAAGACTGGTATCCTATATAGTTAAATAGGTCTGTCTGAGCCGGACGCGGGAAGTCGTTGCTTGGATTCTCCGGAGTCCAGTAGTTGAAGTACGACGGGAAGTTCTTCTTTCCGTATGGGTCGTATGCACCTCCAAACTGATAGTCCATGTATTGTCCCCATCGAGCGATGAGATAGATGTTGAGGTCGAAGTCTTTGTACCTGAACGTATTGTTGAAGCCTGCAGTCCATTTCGGAGATGTAGACCCTATGTATGTACGGTCTGCACCATCGATTACGTGGTCGCCGTTAAGGTCGGCAAGTTTTATGTCGCCAGGCTGGAACGGCTGGGTCTTCTTCTGGTCCTTGTAGTAAGTTGCAGCAGTTTCCCTTTCGCTCTCCTGCCAGATACCTTGGCGCTTATATGTATAGAACGAGTGCAATGGTCTGCCGATGAGCAAGCTTTCAGTTTCAGGGTTCTCTCCTGAAACGATATCCGTTCCGTTTATAAGGCCGGTAATCTCTTCGTGGTTAGCATTAAACGTGATGTTAGTGTTCCATTCAAAGTTTTTGTTTTTGATATTTACAGTATTCACAGCCACCTCAATACCGCGGTTCATCGTGGCACCGATGTTCTGGTACATCTGGAATGAAGTTGCATTACTTCCACCCATTGATGTAGGCAGAGAGCGAGGTAGCAGCAAGTCTGTAGTCTTCGTATGATAAAGGTCGATTACAGCACTTATACGGTTGTTCAGGAATCCTAAGTCAAATCCGAGATCCCATGTCTTTGAAATTTCCCAACCTACGTTTTTGTTTCCGATATACTTGTTGAAGTTGTAGTAAGTGTATCCGTGATCTTGGAATGCGGCATTTGTGTATGAGGTTACACCCGACTGTGTGCCGTAAGGCATAATACCCGAGTTTCCTGTTTTACCCCAGCTAAGTCTCACCTTCAAGTTGGATAGCCAGTCAACGTCTTTAAGGAAATTCTCCTCATTTGCGCGCCATGCCACTGCAACAGACGGGAATGCTGCCCATTTGTTACCCTTTGCCAGACGGGAGTCGCCATCCCAACGGTTAGATACGGTCAGCATGTATTTGCCCATGTAACTGTAGTTTACGCGCAGTGCATAAGAGAAAGTCGTGTGTTGTGTATACCCCGAACCGATAGCATAAGAACTTTGGTCGTTGGCACCCAGATTGTGGTAAAGATAAGAATCAAGGAGCTGTCCAGTTCCAGAAGCGTTAAATCCTGTATATTTGGATTGTGTATACGAAGTCAATGCTGTTGCGCCGAAGGTATGGTCGCCGATTGTACGTGTATAGTTCAGTACGTTATCCCAATTGACGAAACTCTTTTCTGCCGAGTTCTGACTTGACGACGATGTGGCAAACTGTCCTGCACGGTCGATTGAGTTGGCGGCGGCAAAATCCTGCTTGCGGTAGAAAGTGTAGTTTGTTCCGAGACTTGAGCGGAATGAGAGACCTTTCAGAGGAGTAATTTCCAAATATCCGTTTGCTATGATGTTTGTCTTTAGCAGATGGTGCTTTGCTGTCTCGTTTGTAGCCTCGTCGGCAAGCGGACTTACCTGTCCGCTCTCTCCGAGAGGGAAAGTAATTACGTTGCCGTTGTCGTCGTAAGCCCTTCCGAGCGGTGCGTTTGTAGCTGCGCGCCACAGAACGTTGCTGTTACGTTCGTCCTGGTCGTAGTGCGTAATCTGGCTGTTCACCCCGAGCTTGAACCAACTGTTCAGCTTGTGCTCCACGTTCAATCTTACGTTGTATTTGTTAAGTTCGTCATTTTTGAACATACCCTTCTCCTGGTAATATCCGGCAGAGAGCAGTGCAACAGTCTTCTCGTTGCCCCCCGATGCCGTAACCTGGTGGCTCTGCACGAAGCCGGTTTTTTGAACTTCGTCAATCCAGTCTGTCCATTCTCCGTTCTGTATGGCTTCCCATTCCTGTAGAGAGAAAATCTTAGAGTCGTCGGCAGTAGAGTTCCACTGTCCGGCTGTGCGCATAGACTCACGGCGCACGTTCATGTATTTCTCACCAGTGTTGAACTCCGGGTACTGTGCCCATCCGTTCACACCCACATATCCGTTGTATGACAGCTTGACTTTTCCCGACTTTCCCTTCTTTGTCGTGATGATGATAACGCCGTTTGCACCCTGCGAACCGTAGATGGCAGTTGACGATGCGTCTTTCAAGACCTCGATGCTCTCGATGTCAGACGGGGCGATATCCGAGAAACTTCCTCCCTGCATACCGTCAATGATAAACAGAGGGGCGTTTGCGGTACTGTTACCGAACTCATCAGTAACGTCAGACAGTGAGCGCTGTCCGCGGATATTTATCGTAACACTTGATGTCGCCTTACCAGAATTACGCGTGATGTCAAGTCCAGGCACTTGTCCTTGTAGAGCTTCCATGGCATTGGACGCCGGCGAGCGCACGATGTCGTCGGATTTGATAGATGCGATAGAACCGGTAAGGTCGCGCTTCTTCATCGCTCCATAACCTACAACCACTACCTCGTCCATCATATCGTTGTCTTCCACGAGCTTGATGTCGTAGCTTCCGCCAGGAACAACCTTTACAGTCTGGGTCTTGAATCCCACATATGAGAATTGCAGTGTCGTTCCGCCCTTAACGGTGATGTCATACTGTCCGTCCATGTTTGTGATGACACCCTGCTTCTGGTTGTCCGACGATACCACGCTAACACCGATAAGTGGTTCGCCCTGTGCGTCGCGAACGATACCGCGTACGTGCATACTCTTAGTTTGTTGTTGTGGCATGACAGAGGCAACCTGTGTGTTCGTGCCTGCCGCTGTCGCTGCCAAAGGACTCAACGAAAGGGCAGCTGTAGCCACGCCAATCATTGCGTTTGTCTTTAACATTTTCATAAGTTATTTTTTAATTTAGATTATTTTATTAGATTCTCTTTATTTTATTAGATCTCTATGCTAATAGATTCCTCTTTATACTAATAGTTTCCTCTTTATACTAACAGATTTTCTTTATGCTAACAGCCATGTAGCAAACTGCTATTTACTTCAATGACGAGGGCGTTAGTGCTTTGTAACCAAAATTAATTATTAATACCAAACTTTCGGATTTGTAACAGGGAGAGGAAGATTATTAATTCGAAACTTGAATTATTTATTACCGAGATGCAGCTTGCTTAATCTAAAGGTAAAGAAAAAGGAGAGTATTTAAAAGTTGCAATTTTAGTGCAGTAACCTTGCACCTTTGGTGCAGCATAGAAATACCGACGGCATTGAATAGAAACTGTATTGGCTTTCAAGTGTGTGGGGTGACGCTTATAAGTGTGAGGGGTAAAAGATCTACTCTCACACTTACCCTCACCATCTGAAAGTACGATAAACAGGGACTTTCAGACACTTGTGTGAGGGTGTGAGGGTAAAAACGCAAAAAATGTTTTTCTTTGTTTTATGGCAATTAAAGGTAATAGCTCCGCCCCGGAAAAATCCGATTAAGCGAGAGAAAAACAAACGAAAGACAAAGGATGGGCGTTAAACCATAATGACAATCTTCGAGACATGCAGATAATCAATGAAATGGGAGCGACGGCAATTCGAATGGCTCATTATAATGTTTGCTCATTCAAGAATGTCAAACTCAAGGAGCGTAGCAACAAAATATCTGTATACGGATATAAAGGAGGAAAGAAGGTCGTAGACTCCTGTCCATTCCTTTTCATCCCTTAATCCTTTGATACCTCTTTTGGCAAACTTCCTTATAGTCGTAGCCGAAGCCGTGGCGGCAGAGTTTCACGAAGTTGTAGCGCAGGGTGAATTTTGCTCTTTCCCAGAGCGATGCCTTCATGTCGGAACGATAAAGCGACGGCACCATGTCGACGCAATAAATGTCGGCAAGAGTGTCGAAGGCTGAAAAACTCTTCGGGTTGCCGCGGAAAAGCCATTCCTCGGCAAAGAAACGGTCGCCCGCCATACGACTCTCGTCGAAGTCGGGAAGCGTGCGGACATACAGAGCCCTTGCCCACCAGAAGTTTCCGGCATACAGATAATACTGCATTGGAGGAGGTGGGAAGCGGTAGCATCCATACACGTCGAAGCGTTCACCGTCGATGGGTCTACGCTGCGGTCCGTCGGCAGCGGCAAGTCTGCTGCCCGACAGCAGGTTTACTGCCACTTTCCATTTGTCGAAAAGGAAATATTCCATCATCAGTCGCCATGCCTCGATGTTGCGTTTGAAGTTGTTGAACTTGCGGTCTGCGGTAGACAAATTCTGGTAAGTAATACCCTTGGTATGGAAATAATACACGAGGCAGTCTTCCCCGATACACTTTCGGCGAAGGAACTGCAGGGCAGGGTATTCAAACTTTCTTGGGTCGCGACCGTCGGCAATAATCTCCAGTTTAGAGTCGTCGCCCACGATGCGTCGCAGTTCCGCTATATCCTCGTCGTTGCGTGCAATAATGCTAACATACAGTTTCGTGGTACGCTCAAAGAGACCGCTGCTTTTCAGATGATCAATCTGCCCGGATACCATCTTCTGCCAGTCTTTGTCGCAGAAGATATGGTAGATGCCGTATACGGGCAGTTCCGTATCAGGCATATGCTCCCATGCCGAAAGGTCATACTTGCTGGTAGTGTGGAAAAAAGTATCTTTGAATTTATCTATAATCGTGTACATTGTCAGTTCTCGTCATAAAATTGTTCATATCCTTTACGCATATTCTCTATAGAGAAGCGTTCCTTTACGAAGTTGCGGGCAATATCCCGGAGTCTGCCTCTGTCGGTATTGGGTAAAATGTTGCGGAAGATATTCATATATTCATCGTGCGAATTGTCGTGAGCCGTCAGCAGCCAGTCGGAGGGCACCGTCTCGCAGAGTCCCGGGCAGTCGCTGCAAATCACCGGCAGTCCCGCCATAGATGCCTCGACAGCCATAAGCGGCAGCCCCTCAAACTCCGATGGCATAAGCATATAGCTGAACGAGGCGAGAAACCTTGAAATACCGAAAATAGGTTCCACAATAGACACATTGTCGAGAGTTCCGAGTTCATCCATTACCGTCTGTTTCAGTTTGCCACTGCCCACTACATGGAAATGATACTGCGGCATATCCCGAAGCGCCTTTATTATATATACAAGGTGGGAAATACCCTTTTGCTCCTCAAAGCGTCCGGCAAAAAGAATGTTCACCTTCCCGTTGACAAGCGAGTCGTACTTCTCCTGTTCTACCTCAGGCACGCCGTTGTATATAATAGGTGGAACGGAGCCGTATTCCCTGTTGTAACATTCCAGTACCGACTTCGATATTGCGATATTGGCATTGTTCCGTTGGTAAAACTTCTCCACCTTCCTTCCAAAGCGCTTCAATCCCGTCCACAGACAGGTGTTGTGTATAGTCCGTACAATCCTGCAACGCTTTTGCAGCCATGGAAATACCCGGAAGAAAGCCCACAGACACATGTCGGGAGTTTCCGTGTGGGCATGAATGATATCGGGCTTAAACCTAAGCCAAATCATGAGGAAACGTAACGGAAAGAGTATGGCTGCAATCCTTTCCGCCATGAAGTGGAAATGGAAATTCGGCATCCATGAGCGGTGACACCTTACTCCGGCAGCCTGTAGCTCCCCGATAAATCCTTCTGTAAACGGAGTGCTGCCGCGGAGCACTTCCACGATATGGTATTCAAAATCCCTGTTGCCGGATTCTGCTATGCTTGCAGCCACGCGCTCAGCCCCTCCGAGGTCGAAGCGTGATATAATATGGAAAACGCGTTTCTTCATTTCTTATGTTTCAGTAGAACATCAGCTACTTCACTGGCGCAACGCCTGTCGTTGAAGAGCGTTTCGGCAAGTCGACGTGCCTTTCTGCCCATCTCGGCAGCCTCTTCGGGATGCTCCTGGATGTAGCGTATAGCTTTCACCCATCCCTCCGTGTCGTAGTATTCCACGGATATTCCGCAACCTTCCTTATCGAAATCCACCGGAATCTGCGGGTTGCGGCTGCATATAGTAGGCAGTCCGAGGGCAAGGGCCTCCACCACAGTAGTCAGTCCCACGGTGTATTTTGTTTCCAGACAGCAAATCACGACACAAGCCGAGTTGAACACCGTGCGACTGAGGTTTGCCTGTTGGTATCCCGACATGAAGTGAACCCTCACGTTGTTGTTCACCGTCATCTCGCCGAACATCTTTTCGTAATCTATGCCGCAGTTGCTCTTGTTCAGATAAATGTCGAGCGGAGCATCAGTCTGGTTAAAAGCCGCCACAAGGGTTTTCATGTCGCGCCTTTCCCTGCCGGTGGAGATAAATCCATGGTGGCAGGCATTGTCAGTATCGCGCATTATCCTGTCGTAGAAATCGAGATCGGCTCCCCAGTGCCCAACGTGCATTCTCTCCCTCCTCGCTTTTTTCGTCTTCAGCGAGTCGTTGTAGAGTTTCTCAGAGAAGAAGAACATATCGTCTATGCCGCGGTAGAAGAGTCTGCCGAGCCATTCGCGCCATTTCTTCTTAGGAGTAATAATCGGCTGGTGGTGCCATATCACTACAGGTTTGCGGAACAGTCCAAGGGCTCGCAAGAATATCACGAGTTCCAGATATTTATAATGTGTGGCATAAACGGCGTCAATCTGTCTGTAGTTTTTCATTATCTCAGAAAGGACATACAGAGCCGTCCTTATGCGGCTTGAAAAATCGCGGTGGCGGTGCATCACCATCTCAATGCCGTGGTCGGCGAGATGCGTGGCGCCATACAGAAAGTGTCCGGGAAAGTTTCCCTTTTCCCATTCGCTGTAAATATACTGTATATCTTCGGTGTGGTAGAAATATATCCTCATATGTGTGCAAATTTACTTAATTTTCCCTTATAACCAAATATATATAAAGGTAAAAATGCTTCAGGCGGCAGAGAGTTTCTTCTTTTTTCCTTGATTAGGGGAAGACTTCATTAGCCTTCCCCGTTTCATAAGTTGCTTGTGAAAATATATCTCAAATTTTGTGTTGCTTGGTTTTTACGGTTGCAAATTTAGACTATAAGTATGCAATATTCTTTAACAATCGTAAAAAGAAGACTAAAAAACTTTTTGTAAAATCGTAATATGATATTGCAAAGTGTGCGTTTATTAAAGAATTATTGCTACTTTTGCAACAGAAAGTTTAATTAAGCAAAAACATCAAATTATAAAAACCTAAGTATGCCATGAATCCATTTGAATACTATTTTGCGGAATTGATACGTTGCGCAGGAGTGGCGTATCTCACCATAACCATACTGTTAGCACTGATAAAGGCTCCCTCTACGGATGAATACAAACCATATCGCAAAGCGAAGCGTCTACTAACATGCTCCTTTGCCACGATGGCGCTGAACCTGTTCCTTTGGTGCATACTTACCAATGGAAGATGGGACGAGTTCAACTACAGTATAGCGGCGGTAGACATTTCCCTGTTTTATCTTCTCTACATGCTGCTGTGCAATTCATACTGTATATTGCTAAACAAAACTTACTTAACTTCTAAACGCTTTGTCATTGCCATATCCGTGTGGCTGTTTACCTCGCTGACAGCGTTTTCCGCCCTGCTCGAACCATTGCGTGAGTGGCGTAATATTCTTACCTTGGTGGCATTATGTCTGTTGATAGCCTATATCGTCAAATTCGTCTATTCCTTCTTTAGAGAATACCGCAGATACAGACAACAGCTCGAAAATTACTTCACAGACGATATGCACCGCTTCGCCCGGTGGATAATGGTCAGTGTGGTGATGTGTATAATCTCGTGGTGTCTTGCCATTGCAACAATGTTTGGCAATGTATATTTCAATTGGATATACCAGTTTTATGTCATTTCGTTGAACGTATATATCGCAGTCAGCTTCGTAAACTACAGTTCGAAATACGGCATACTTGTAAAGGCTGAACCGGAATGTGCTTCTGACGAGGATATTGCGGGCGAGAAGAATTCTGGGGTAGAGCGTGAAACGATAGAAAAGAAGATTCTGGCTTGGACGGAGAAGAAACGCTATCTCTCGGAACAGTTCACCCTTGAGGATCTTGCTCAGGTGCTCGGAACGAACAAGAACTACCTCTCTTATCATATCAACGAGAAATACGGAATGAGTTTCAGCTCCTGGATTTCAGAAATGCGCATCGACGAGGCTAAGCGTATGATGAAAGAAAACCCCGACCGCAAGCTTGAAAACATAGCTTTCTCGGTAGGGTTCTCTTCTGCTTCTTATTTCTCCAAGGTCTTCTCCCTCCACGAGGGTGTGTCGCCGATGAGGTGGAGAAAGGAAGAACTCGGATAAAATTGTTTTTATACTGTATACGACCTGATGGTTTGCTTATTTATTTCTTCACAAACTTGAAGGTCTTGCTTGTGCCGTCGGCATATTTAGCCGTGGCAACATAAACGCCCGGCTGCACAGCTGACAGACTTGCCGCATCGGAATTTGTTTCGGCAACGTTGCGTCCGCTCATGTCGACGATTGTTATATTCTTTGCTCCGGCAGCCAGAAAGTTGTTGCCGTCCAATGAGAATATACCATGAGAATCATTGCCGACGGTTGTTATGCCTGTTGTCTCGTCGCCGTATACGCCGATGTTGTCAAGACAAAGTGCTTCACCCTTTTTTGTTACAAGGTTGAATGCAATGTATATATCCTTGCCGGCATATTTTGAAAGGCTAAGTCCGCGTGTCTTTGGCGTAACGGTTTCACCCTGCACCTTCATGTCGGTAGTGTACCAGTAGTCGGCAGGATTACCCGAACCGTCGGAAATTTTCACGTTGTAGTCCTCAAGCAAAAGTTGGTTGAACGACATTGCGTCCCATGCCAGTACGGCATCTTCGCTTGCCACATGAATCTGCGGCAGGATAATCCAGCGGTCAGGTGCAGACACATTGTCAATCCAACTTGTGCCGGCAAGCACGTGCTCACCGAGCATGTAGTTTTTCTCGATGTTGAATATTCCCCATCCTTCCTTGTTGAATTCCTCTCCGGCGTCAGGGTTTACAGTTCCATTGTCGCCTACATAGAATGTAAGGTCGGAAGGAATCTTTCCACTCTCGAAGTCATATAATACTGAAGGTTTGCCAAGCACCGTAATCTCCTTCTCCATAGAGTTGTTGTCGGTAGTCTTGTCGTCGGCACTTTCCACGGTAACCTTCACAGTGTGCTTGCCGGCAGAAAGTCCGCCCAGCACGCCCTCCATTGTAAATGTCTTTATCTCCTGTGCATTCAGACTGATACCGTCTTCGCTCTTCTTCTTGCCGTCAATCTCCACAATCATGTTGCCGTCGGTATCGATGATTCCAATGTTCTGTACGGTGAATACCAAGTCCTTGTCGTTAGGAGTGCGCACGAAATCGTAAGGCTTTGCAATGTCGGTAACGCTCAGGTCTACGGCATCGCTTTCTGCCTTATAGAACTGTACGTCGTCAACCGTTAGCCAGTTTTCGTCCTTGTCGCTGTGTGCATAGAAGCCTAAGTATATAGTCTGAGGCTTGTCGAAAGTGATAATATTGAAAGCCTCCTGGTATTTGCCCTGCTTTATTTCGATATCGTCCACCTTGTTCTTCATGTCGTCAGGCGTATTGCCGTTGCCCCAGTACACTCCGAGCTTTTCCGTGTGTCCGTCAGAACCTGAATACCAGTAGCGCAGCACGTAGTTGCCTGCCTCCACGTTGATAGGGTCGAGCATAGCCCAGTCGTCTGCGTTGTTATCCTTGTTGTAGTTGTATGCAAGGCATCCGTAGCCGGTGTTTGCCATGTTCATGTAGTTAGACTGGTATACTTCCCAGTCGCCGTCATCATTATTGAGGTTATAGAACTTGAAGTCATCCTGGTCGCTGCCCGGTTCGAATCCCCATTTGCCAGGCGGGGTCATCGGAGCGTTGTGGCGCACGCTGACAGCAATGGTGTCGTTGTCGGTGTTGATGTCGTTCGGTTCTATGGTGTACGCCTTTATCGTGTATTTATGGCGTGGAATAGAGAGGTCAGCCTTTTTATTGAAGGTATATTCCATTGATTCGCCGGCAGCGAGCGATTTATCAACTTTCTCCTTTACTGCTTCTCCTCCGTCAATCTGATAAGCCACCTCAAAGGCATCAGAGGCATCAGTACCGTTGTTGACAACTTTCACCTTAACAGTCTCGGCGTTAGATAAATTCTCGCCGCTTACAGGACTGACAACGTTAGCCACCTGCATGTCTACCACCTTGTTTACCTGTTTAACCTCGAAAGCGCACATGTAGAATTTCCAATGGTCCTTAGGACTTGTGGTATGGAAACCCACGCGGAATGGAACACCGGCTGTGGCATCATAGAAAAAATAGTCCGTCGTTCGTTCTGCCTTTACAGCATCGTTCTTCTTCTGCAGCTTAGTCATTCCAGCCACGGTAGGTTCCGTTCCGGTATACGCCTCGATTTTCTCACCGTATGAGGTTCCGTAGGTTGTGTAGCGCACCATAACCTTTCCGGTTGTCGTAGGAGTAATCTCCGGAGATATAAACCAGTCGTCGGCATCTTCCGATGGCGAATAGGCGTAATAAACATGCGACTGTGAGCCTTCGGCATCGAATTTCCATGTTATGCCGTCTTTGTTCGCATCAATAACGGTCCATTTACTGAATTCGTTTTCCGTGGCGAAGTCAGTGGAATAGACTTGCTGTGCGCTTGCCGACAATGTTATGGCAAGCGACGCTAATGTAATAAATAATCTGTTCATACAATCTTTTTGTTTTTTAAATTGCAAAGTTAGTGCTTTATTTGTTAATAGTGTATGTTACTATTGCCATTTATTGAAATTTAACCAGACTTGTAATTTGTTATTGATTATACTTTTGAAGGGTTAATATCAGATATTTTTTTTGTTCGCGAGGTTGATAGTCCGAGTATTTTATCTAATTTTGCATGACAAATAGTTAATATATATGGAATACATTATAGCAATAATCATAGGCATCGGCATCGGTGTCATAATAGGAATACTCGTAAACAAGAGCAAAATATCTGCCGAGACAGCAAAATCTTCTATGCTCGCAAAAGAAAACTTGCGATTGAAGGAGGATATGGAGAAACGGTTGCAACAGTATAAAGCTGAGGCTGAAGCAATGCTCGCCAAGGCTAAAGAGGAGGCTCGCGAGGCTCTTGCCGACGAGCGGAACAACTCGGAGCGCTTGCGACGGGAGAGCGACCGCCAGTGGGAACAGAAGCTGGAGGCTCTGCGACAGGAGATGCAGAAGAATGCCGCCGAACAGCTGGCTGCTAAGCAGCGAGACCTGCAGGAGAGCAACCGTTCGCAGATGGACGAGCTGCTGAAACCTATCAAGGAACAGTTTGCCGAGTTCAAAAAGTCGGTTGACGAGAGCAAGACGCAGAACGAAGTTAACAAGAAAGAGTTGCAGAATTCATTCGAGGCTACGATGAAACTCTTTCAGCAGGAACAGCAACAGGCGGTGGCCAATCTGAAGGAACAGACTATGCGTATTGGGTCGGATGCCGCCAACCTTACCAGGGCTTTGAAGGGCGACAGCAAGATGCAGGGCGACTGGGGAGAGATGGTGCTGGAGACGATTCTTGAGAACAGCGGACTGCGAAAGGACGAGGAGTTCTTTATTCAGGAGAATACGAAAGACGAAGACGGTAAGAACTTCCGTCCCGATGTCATCGTGCGTTTCCCCGAAGGGCGGTCGGTGGTAATCGACTCCAAAGTGTCGCTCACGGCGTATGCCGATGCCGTGGCTACCGACGATGAGGCGGAGCGAGACCGACTGCTGAAGGCTCATGCCATAAGCGTGAGGAAGCATATCGATGAACTGGCGGCAAAAGACTACAGCACTCTTGTCGACGATGCCATCGGCTTCGTACTCATGTTCATTCCAAACGAAACAAGCTATATCTCAGCTATGCGGCAGCAGCCCGATCTTAGCCGTTATGCCTATCGGAAAAAGATAATTATAATATCGCCGAGCAACTTGCTGATGGCTCTGCAGCTGGCTTATAACCTGTGGCAGTATGACCGCCAGAACAAGAATGTGGAAAAGATAGTTAAGACTGCTGCCGATCTCTATGACAAGGTGGCTGGCTTCGAGGAGACTTTCAATGGTGTCGGCGACCTCATCAATCGTCTTGGCACAGCCTTCGGTAAGGCACGAAACCAGCTCTATGAAGGTTCCGGCAACGTGATGAGGCGCGTGGAAGGACTGAAGGAACTCGGTGTTACGCCAAAGAAGAGTATCAAGTCGCTGAAAGACTGAATATGACGCATTGGCATAAAACAATAGGCAACAAATTGAAATAATAGAAAGAAGATGAAAAGAATCGAAAATGTAATTTTAAAAGTGGGAGCACTTTTGCTTGTCGTAGCTTCTGCTCTAAGACACAACAACACAATAAGCTGTTTTTTAGCTCTTTTCGGTTTGGCAATGTTGTTTGCTGTTACCTCGCTGTCGTTCAGGAGATATATAGCCAATGGCAAATCTTGCGGAAATGTACGTATTGCCGCAGTAATTTTTTACGTTGTTTGCATATTGGCAATAATATTCATATCGATACTGATTGTGAAGAACCGTTTTTAGGTTTCTTGATGAGCTTATGGAACATATAATACAATTAGTATAGCATTCCGAACATCCATAGTGGAATGATGTTCCCGTATCCTGTTTCAATATCATCCTTCACAACAAAACCGTTTTCTATATTTTGTAGCATTATCTCCTGCTTCCTGTTAAGAATGCAAGGATTCTTGACATATACAAGTCAAGGAGTCTATATATGAACAGGCATATGACTACTGTTATCATCGGTACGGCGAGGTATACCAGAGTAAGAACAATGTAGTTGTCGGAAACGACAAGCCTGTCCTTTACTAAGTTGACATATTGCAATACAAATACATGACTTAGGAATACAAAGAAAGAAACCTTTGCCAAATGGGGATAAACAATAACCTTACCTTTTTTTAGATTCTTCCGTTAAATGCATA
>DCBP01000063.1 GCA_002314055.1 Prevotella sp. UBA1104 | reverse complement strand
GTGATGACACTCTGCTTCAATTCTTGGAGCAAAGCGATGCGCTTCTGTTGAGCAGATATAACATTGTCTATCTCAGAACATTTCTTGTCGAGATAGTTGGCAATGACAATTTGCTCATCTAAAGGAGGCAAACAAATGGTATTATTGTTCAAGTCCGTTTGGGTCATACTTGGTAATGCTGTAGCAGTCGCATATCTCTCAAATGGAATATTTTTTGCTTGATAATACAAATATTTGCAATTAGCATTCTTCTTTGGAATTCCATAGAACATAGTATCTACTGTCCAAAACTTGCCGTTATAGTACATCGGTTTATCTATTGTACCCTTACGTCCTAACAAAACAGCCTCTCCATCATACATATACTGATTTGCCCATGCAAATTGACCACCTGAACCAATAACTGGATAACCATCTTCTTCAACTTGTACATGCTTATAATCACAACCATTATTTATAGTGATTGCTCGTTTTAAAGGCACAACCTCCCAATGGCTTGGCACTTCGCCAATCCATTCCACACCACTATCTTTATATGAATCATATTGCTTCATACGCCTTATTCTTCTTTTAGATGAGACAATTCTTCGTCTAAAGTATTATCAAGCGAAGCCAATTCTGCCAATATATCCTCGCTGCTTCGCAATGGACGATACTTATAGAACAAACGAGTGAATGGAAATTCGCAACCTACCTTGTCCTTGCTTCTGTCCATCCAAGCGTCAGGAGCGAAAGGCACAACCTCTGTATTGAAGTATTCCTCGATGTCACGCTTCATAGGAATCTTCTCCGTATCGTTGAGGTTGGTATCAATCACCCACTCACCACTGTTTTTGAATGGATCCACATAGGCAACAGGAGCATCCTCACTGATTACACCAAACGTATCACGGATGAGTTTCAGCTGCGCCTTGGTGGTCTTTACCTTGTTATCCTTCAGCCACACAAAGAACTCGTGGTCGCTACGTTTCTCATCAACATTCGCCAACTGTGCAATGTCACGCAAGATGATGTTCTTCTTGTCGTTAGCATTGAAGTCCTCGCTTTCGCACAAGGCTTCATACTGGGCAGTGATATTTTCGAACCACAGACGAAGAGGGCGACGAACTGCCACATTGGTATAGAGAAAATCATCATAGTCGAGCAGCTTGGCTATCTCCAAATGTTCCATCTCGCCAGTCTTCTCATACTCTATGTCACGGCTGTATGACTTATATTCCTTGTATATGTCAAATATCTCTTGTGCACCGTCATCGCTTATCTCATAACGCTTCTTACCCAAGTTCTTCTGGAGCAGATTGGTAAACTCCTTGGTATGGGCTGCATCAATGAAAAGAGCCTTGTGATATTTCTCCTGAGGACGCTTGTTGTCGAGAATCCAAAGGTATGTCGTGATGTCCGTACCATAAAACAAGTTCTTTGGCAAGGCAACGATGGCATCGAGCAAGTTGCGGTCGAGCAGCATCTTGCGAATGTTGCTCCATCCATTGCCAGCATCGCCATTGAACAAAGGCGAGCCATTCAACACAATACCAATGCGAGAACCTGCTTGGTCATCCATCTTGGAAATCATGTGCTGCAAGAAGAGCAAGGATCCATCCGATGTAGAAGGAAGACCTGCCTCGAAGCGTCCACCAGGGCAGTTGTCTTTCAGTACAGCCTTTTTCACATTCTGATCCTTACCCCAATCCACACCGAAAGGAGGGTTCGCCAACATAAAGTTGAACTTCTTGCCGTACAGTTTATCGTCTGCCAAGGTGTCGCCTTGGAAGAGCTGTTGGTCAAGGTTCTGGTCATCGCCCTTCATCAAGAGGTCTGCCTTGCAGATGGCGTATGTCTTTTCGCTCAACTCCTGACCATAAAGATATACTTTCAAGTTCTTGTTCTGAGCCATTTCCTGTAAGTGCTCACGTCCCACGGTCAGCATACCGCCAGTACCGCAACATGGGTCGTAGATGGTGAAAGCCTTGCCTGGGATAAACAATTCCTGCTCCTTGCCGCACATGGTTAGGCTAACCAAGAGCTTTACCACTTCTCTTGGCGTATAATATTGACCAGCCTTGGTATTGGTGGACTCCTTGGAACGACGGATGACAATCTCGAAGATGGTTCCCATCATGGCATTGCTCACCTTGCTTGGGTGGAGGTCTGCCTTCTCCACAAACTGCTGAATGACGGCATAGAGCTTGTTGCCCCTGTCCAAGCGAGCATATATCTTGGAAAGGTCAACTACGTCGCTATCTCCATCCTCATGCACGAAGTTGGCGAGTATATCCTTCACGTTGTCAGTAAATCCCTCAATGTATGTCTTGAAGGAATCGCCAATATGGTCGGGAGCATTCAGGAGCTTCTTCAAAGACAAACCAGACATATTGAAGAACGTGATGCCGTTCTTCTTCATCAGTGCCTGGAGCTTGTACTTTTTTAAATTCTCCTCGCATTTGCTCAGTTCATCGAGGATATCCTCATATTTATCTTCGAGGACACAATCCAAACGACGAAGCAAGGTGAAAGGCAAAATCACGTCCTCCACCTCGGAATCATCGTAGGAGTTACGGATCACTTCCTTGATGTCCCATATCACATTAGCTAATTCTTGTTCTGTCATATATTATTTTTTATTCATTTTAAAATTAAATATTGTTATCCATTCTTGCTTCTCTTTTTTCTTCATACCTCTCTTTTGCAAGTTCAATTCTCCGAATTTGGCTTTACTCCTAAGCGTATCTCTAAATTAGAGATAACCTCTTCAAGCCAAGCGTTGGCAGGAATTCCACGATAACGTCCTAGTATTCCAATTGTTGAGCGAAGATTTGCTAGTTCCTCTTGTGTCAATTCATAATCAAAGATTGAGAAGTCCGAGTCTGTATAAACGTAATAAGACTTGTTGCCATCATACTTAATTGCCTTAATAGGCGCACCGAACGTTATTTTCATGTTGCTGATGTCTTCCCGAATTTGGCGCAAGCTGATATTGTAGCCAAGTTTCTCACTTACGTAATCAACCAAGCTATCAATATTGTATCTTCTTTGCTTACTGCGGAAACAATATTCGAGAAATCTATAACGGTCAAAGGCATTTTTGTTTACTGGCATAACTGTTTTTATTTAGTCCGACTTCATAGGATAAAAACTCTATCATTTATTTAGTTAAACAAAATTTTATTCTATTCATTTTTTAAGAGTCATAGTCTTTTCACTATTCTTCTACAAAAATACAAAAACAATCTGAAAAAACTGTTTTTAGATTGTGATTTATCCAAAAGTCAAAGAAAAATAACAAAAATGTTTTTCGGTCATTTTACCCTCACACCCTCACATTTATGCCTGAAACGCCCTGTTTATCGTGGTTTCAGGTGGTGAGGGATAGTGTGAGGGGTCGATGCTTACCCCTCACACTTTCAACGAGCACATAATACTGCTTGTTTTGAATCATTATTCCGGCAAAGATATCATTTGGTATCGGTGCTTCTATGCTGCACTTTTGGTGCAGCATAGAAGCACCTTTTGTGCCATTATTGTAAGGGGAACTTAAACGGGGCTAACAATGTGTGAGGGGTGATTGGTAACCCTCACACTATCCCTCACACATATATTTTAACGTACACCCATGAATATCAAGCAGTTACAATCTCAGTGTGAGGGTGTGAGGGTAAAATGAACGAAAAAAAATTTTTCTTGTTATAAACAAAGATTTGCGACGTTCAAGGATTTTTCTTAACTTTACACTCGAATAAAGAAATTGGCATTATATATGGAAAGGAAACTCTATCCGATAGGGATTCAGACTTTTGAACGCATACGTAAAGAGGACAAATTTTACGTTGACAAAACGGAGTATGTTTATAGAATGACACATACTGACGGTACGTACTTCTTTCTGAGCCGTCCGAGACGGTTCGGAAAGTCGTTGCTCGTATCTACTCTCCAAAGCTATTTCGAGGGGAGGAAGGATCTCTTCGAAGGGCTTGCCCTTGGAAATTTGGAAAAGGAGTGGACGGAGTATCCGGTGCTGCATTTCGACATGAGTTTGGGCAAACATATGAAGAAAGACCAACTTGAACGGTATTTAGTAAGCAGGTTGGAAGAGAAAGAAAGAATATGGGGTATCGTATCGCCTTCTGTCGACGCAAACGACCGACTAACGGCACTCATAGAAACAGCATATCAGCAGACTGGCAAACAGGTTGTTATACTTATCGACGAATATGATGCCCCGTTGCTCGACGTTGTGCACGAAGAGGAAAACCTTGACGTATTGCGAAATGTAATGCGCAATTTCTATAGTCCACTTAAAGGCTGCGAGAAGATGTTGCGCTTCGTGTTCTTGACTGGAATCACAAAGTTCTCGCAACTCAGCATATTCAGTGAACTGAACAACATAAATAATATCAGCATGGACGAGGAATATGCCGGCATCTGCGGAATAACTAAGGAGGAACTGTTGTCGCAGATGGATTGCGATATAAGCATTCTTGCCGAAAAGCTTGGGCTGACACGAGAACAAGCCATTACAAAACTAAAGGAAAACTATGACGGATACCATTTTGCATGGCCTTCATCAGACATATTTAATCCATTCAGCCTGTTGACTTGTTTTACTAAACAAAAGCTCGATTCCTATTGGTTCGGCTCCGGCACTCCAACGTATCTGCTCAACATGATGCGCAAGTTCGACTTTACGCCTATAGACCTCGGCGAGCATATCGAGGCTGGAAAGGACGATTTTGATACTGCCACAGAGACGATGACTACTATCATTCCTCTACTATACCAGAGCGGATACATAACTATTAAGGATTATGACCCGGAAACGGAGCTCTACACTCTCGGACTGCCGAACAAGGAGGTGAAAATCGGACTCTACCGCAGTTTGCTGCCCCACTATCTCGCCAGACAAACGGCTATGGGAAACACTACCATAGCAAAGATGTCGGTGATGATTAAGCGCGGACAGATAGACGAGGCACTGACGCTATTCAACAAGTTCCTTGCCACCGTGCCATACTGCAACAACACCGACTATGAGGGGCACTACCAGCAACTGATGTACATCGTCTTCGCCCTGCTCACAAACTTCCGCATCTGCGTGGAGCAGCATACGGCTAAAGGCAGGACTGACATCACGATGGAGACCGACGACTTTGTGTATATTATCGAACTGAAATTTGCCGGTTCGGCACAAGAGGCTTTGGAACAAATCAATAGTCAGCGTTATGCCGACACTTTTGCCCTACAGGACAGAAAGGTGGTGAAGGTTGGGATAAACTTCGAAGTGAAAGACGGCGTCTGCGAGATTGAGTGGAAGATATAAAAAGGAAAATTAAAATATTATATATATGAATAAAAGATTTATCATTGCGGGCATGGTGCTCGCTGCCGTGTCGATGAACATTGCGGCACAACAGAACAATGGGGGCATCTCACAGAAGATGCTACAGGAGATAAAGAGTTCTCAGTCGAAAGGCGCTGCCGACAAGGCCTTGTTTAATGCCATCGCATCTAACTCTATCAACAACCTGGCACAGAACTTTGCCACTGCCGGAGAACTCGACACCCACTTCAGCGTGGAGACAAAGAGCCAGAGCATTACCGACCAGAAGCAGAGCGGACGCTGCTGGATGTTCAGCGGATTCAACGTTATCCGCGGCAACTTTGCCCAGGAGAGCGACTCGCTTTCCGTGGAACTTTCTCAGGACTATCTCTTCTTCTACGACCAGCTGGAGAAGGCAAACCTCTTCTTGCAGGGCATCATCGACTGTGCCGGCAAGCCGATGGACGACACAAGGGTGCAGTTTTTCTTCAAGAATCCTATCAACGACGGTGGCACATTCTGTGGAGTGGCCGACCTGACGGAGAAGTATGGCGTGGTGCCGAAGAGCGTTATGCCTGAGACTTTCTCGGCTGAAAATACGAGCAAGATGGCGTCGCTCGTTTCGTCGAAACTGCGCGAATATGGACTGAAACTGCGCAAGATGGTTGCCGACAAGAAATCGAAACAGGCTATACAGACTGAAAAGACAAAGATGCTGGGCACCATTTACCACATGCTGAAACTGACTCTCGGAGAACCGCCTACGGAGTTTACCTATGCTTTCAAAGACAAAAAGGGAAAGAGTCTTGAGGCTAAGAAATACACTCCTCGCGAATTCTTCAAGGCTCTAACCGGAAAGGAGACGCTGAACGGCACGTTCATCATGGTGATGAACGACCCACGTCGCGAATATTACAAGACTTACGAAGTGGACTTCGACCGCCATACTTATGACGGACACAACTGGAAATACCTCAATCTGCCGATGGACGAGATTGCAAAGCTTGCCATCGCCTCGCTGAAAGACGGCAAGAAGATGTACAGCTCTTACGATGTGGGTAAATTCCTCGACCGCAAGCGCGGCTACTGCGACGTGAACAACTTTGATTATGCCTCGCTCTTCTCTACCGATTTCCCTATGAACAAGGCTGAGCGCATCTCTACTTTCGACAGCGGTTCTACTCATGCCATGACGCTCGCTGCCGTAGACCTTGACCAAAAGGGCAACCCGGTGAAATGGAAGGTTGAAAACAGCTGGGGTGCTGCCTGGGGACAGAAGGGCTGCCTCATCATGACCAACGAATGGTTCAACGAATACATGTTCCGACTGGTGGTAGACAAGAAATATGTTTCTGACAAGCTACTGAAGCTCTCGGAGCAGAAGCCTGTAATGGTTATGCCTGAGGATCCGCTCTTCGGAGAGGACGACTAACGGACTGACAAAAAATCGGGACAAGCTTACAGTCTTGCAAGCTTGTCCCGATTTTTTTAGTTTCTTATCTTGATATTCAATTTTGTTCTACTCATGATGATGTCCGTCGCAGGCATCATGATGGCATGAGCTGTCGCCATATACAATGGTGCCGTCGAGATATTTCTTCAACACTTCGTCAACGGCTATTGCCGGTGCACCGCCATGAATCTTGATATCCATCTCACTGAGCAGTTTCACGGCTCCAGCTCCAAGACCGCCACATATCACGTCGGTAACGTCAAGCCCCTGCAAGAAGCGAGGCATTGCGCCATGAGCATGCTCTGGCGAAGTAAACACTTGCTTGTCGGCAATCTTGTTGTCTTCAATATCAAATACTGTAACTTGCGGTGCTTTGCCAAAGTGTGGGAACAATGTGCCGTCGGCTGTTGGAATTGCAATTCTCTGTTTCATATATAATTTGTTTTTTGAATTATTCTCTTCATTTGTATTGCTCTCAGTTGAATTTGTCTTACTGCCCAGAGGGGCATAAGTTTTCTTTCGCAGCTCAGTGGGCATTTTGCCAGTCATGCGCTTAAAGAATTTAACGAAATACGACGGGTCTTCGAACCCCAGCTGATAGCCAATCTCCTTTACGCTCATCATGGAATTCTGCAGCTGCCGCTTTGCTTCGAGCACGATGCGGTCGTTTATTATCTGCAACGGTGAGCGGTGGGCACTCTGCTGCACGTATTTTGTCAGAGTACGTGCCGACACATTGAGTAGGTCGGCATATTCCTGTACGGTATGAACATTGCAGTAATTCTGTTCCAGCAACTGGCGGAAGCGCACGAAAGTTCGGTTGGCAACACTCGTAACATACAGCTTAGGCATCTCCTTCCTTTCTCCGCTGCGCTGCACTCTTATTAAGAACAGGCGCAACAGATACTGCATGTAGTCTTTGTGGGCAAAAGCACCGGTGAGTGCATATTCGCGGTTCATTTCTCTTACGATATTCAGCAGCCGTAGCTCCTCGTCGGCAGTAATCTTGCAGAACGGCAGAGAGTCGTAGGCATTGAACACATTATATTTTATGAACACACTCTCGCTTGAATCCTCATCTGCCATAAAACTGGCATTGAAATGGATCACCACCCCGTTATAGTCGGTGTTATGGTCGAAGGCGTGAATCTGTCCCGGGGCGATAAAGAAGATAGTGTTGTCGGTTACGGGATAGTCAACGAAATCAACCATATGAGTGCCGTGTCCCCGTCGAAACCATATTATCTGATAGAATTCATGAGTATGCGGCTGCATCGGATTACCGCAACTGTCGAGGAAGAAACGTGGCATGAACTGCAGTTCGAGTTCAAGTCCCGAGTGTTTGTCCTCCTCTATTGAATATGTCTTTACGTTGTCTTTGCTCATCGCCTTACTGCCGTTTGTATGTCGATATCCGAATGTGTCGACAATGGTAAATAATGTATTTTACGTGGCAAAATTACATTAAAATACTGAAAGGAAGTAACGCCATTCCTGAATTTACCATTCTGCCACAAAAAACTACAACGCTTTGTCCATTGGATATATATAATTTTGCAGCCGTAAAAAGCAACATTAATAACATAAACAAAGAAAGAAAAAATGGAAAAGGTAAATGCATATCTTCAGATAACGATGAAGATTAAGGAGAGCGATCGCCAGAGTGCCGCAAAGGTTTATTTCGATTATCGCCAGCCGTTCCTCGACACTATCGAAGGAGCACTGACAAAGAGTCTGCTTGTTCGCGACGAAGACGTTCAGGTGCTCCACGGTTTCGACTCAGCAGAGCATGCTGCAGCTTATCTTGAGTCAGACATGTTCAAGGACGACGTGGCAAAGGGTCTCTCGCCATATTTCCAGGCAGACCCGGAGATTCGCATCTTCACCGTTGCCGGATAAATTAAATCTTCAATAAACTTTCGGATTTATATCTTCATAATTCAAGGGCTAATAAAGAGGAAAAACAGAGGACAGGAAACAGCAGTTGTTTCCTGTCCTCTGTTTTTTGCTCTATAGAAATTCGCTATTCTGCTGTAAATATACGTTTTTTTTTGTTTCAAATCAGGGGCAACAATTAGTTAATTTTGTTTCAAATCAGGGGCAACAATTCTTTTTACCACTTTAGCAGGATTGCCAACAGCAACTACATTCGACGGAATGTCTTTTACCACAACGCTGCCTGCACCAATAGTTACATTGTCGCCAATGGTAACTCCGGGGAGTATCGTCGCCGAACCTCCAATCCATACATTATTGCCTATTGTAACAGGGCGTGCCCATTCATTTCGCGAGTTGCGCTCCACTGGGTCGATACTGTGACAAGCCGTATAGATACTCACATTGGGACCAATAAAGCAATCGTCGCCAATGGTAACATATGTCTCATCCAACACGACAAAGTTGAAATTTGCAAAGAAGCGCTTGCCCACTCTTATATGTTTGCCATAATCACAGAGAAACGGCTGGTTTATAAACGTGTCGCCGTCGCTCTTGCCAAGTATCTGCTGCAACTTCAGGTTCCGCTCCTTTATCAGCGTAGGCCGGATATTGTTATATTCCCAACATTCATCCTTACACTGGTTGAGCATCGCCACCAATTCCCTGTCGCAAGCATAATACTCTTCGCCCGAAAGCATCTTCTGATATTCTGTTTTCATATTGTCCCGGTTTTTATTCAGTATGCAAATTTACGAAGAATTTTTCAAATAAGACGATATGCCATGCATATACAACTTGAAAGTAATGTGAAAGCATTAATCATCCAGACACTTTTGATCATAGAATGAGTCCACGAAAGAAAAATGCGGAAACCCGCAAAAATACTTTCGCAAGTATGATTATAAATAGAGAAAAATATCTGCAAGAATTAGTCAGCTCACGTCATAACAGACTAGTGAAGATTATTAGCCTCTATCGACAGTCTCATGAAATACGTCATCACTGGCGACATCATCAAAAAATACCAAAATGATGCCGGCATCGTTTTAATGAACGTGTTTGACTTCTTGTTGGACAAAAATTCTATATAAATCTTTCTTACAAAATAAAAAGCAAAAGACAATGCATCAGAAGCAAACGTTAGCAAACGTCATTTCCATTAATACGTCATCCGCAGTTTCCTTTACCAGCATTCCTTTGCCGGCTTCTACGGATTGACGCTATAAAGGTAAGGAAAAGGTATCTATACATGACGCACTGTCTGAGCGTAATGAAATCTTTTCTTTCAAAAACTTCACCGCCAATGACATATCATCCACAGACAAAGCAGACAATATACCTGCCAATCGGCTTATTTGCAACGCTGATATATCCATAATCTTATGATATAATTATATTGCAAAAGTAAGGAAAGGAAAAGAAATGAAAATGTCAAATATTCGCCACATTTTCTTGCATAGTTCATTTTCTATCCTTAACTTAGCTAAAGATAAATAATTACCTACAACAAAGAGGAGAGCATTAAAAGCTGTCTTCAAAAAACAATACCTACTGACGAAATGAAAAGAACAACAAAAACATCGGAACAAACTGTCTGCCTACAGTATTACGACTCCCCATGCGGCGAGATGATATTGGGCTCGACGGATGGCGAACTGTGTCTGTGCGACTGGAATGAGATGCCGTGTGCCACACGAAACAAAAACAGGCTCCAGAGATTGATGAACGCCACGTTCAAGGAGGAGCCAACAGATGTGTTGCGACAGACGATGATGCAGCTCGACGAATATTTTGCAGGAAGGCGCAAGACTTTCAGTATTCCGCTGCGGCTCACGGGGACGGATTTCCAGAAATCGGTATGGAGGGCACTGCTCGAAATTCCATACGGCGAGACAAGGAGCTATAAGGAAATAGCCATGAGGGTGAACAACTTGAAGGGTGTCAGGGCTGTGGCTCAGGCTGTAGGAGCCAACGGCATGAGCATCATAATACCATGCCATCGTGTTGTTGGATCAGACAATTCCCTGACTGGGTTTGCCGGTGGACTGGAAGCGAAAAAGATACTGCTGGGGATTGAAAGAAATACTTCTGGAAATAATCTATTTCTTAATATCTCACATACTTAAAATCCTTCACCTCAAACGATATGTGGCAACACATTACGCTCCAGGTGAAGTATTTTATGTATTTATAGAATAAAAAAAATTATCCGTAGATAATGTTACCGTTCTCGTCGCGGTTCTCGTCGATAAACGACTTGTTATACTGTGTCATACCGCGCAGCGACATACCCATGCTTGAGAATCCACCGTCGTGGAAGAGAGTCTGCATGGTAACCTTCTTTGTGAGGTCGGAGAACATAACCACACAGTAGTCGGCACACTCATCGGCACTGGCGTTGCCCAGAGGCGACATGCGGTCGGAGAAGTCATACAGTCCGTCGAATCCCTTGATACCGCTACCGGCAGTGGTAAAGGTAGGCGACTGCGAGATGGTGTTGATACGCACGTGCTTCTCACGGCCATAGATATAACCGAAGCTGCGGGCGATAGACTCGAGCAGCGACTTAGCGTCAGCCATATCGTTGTAGCCGAAGAATGTGCGGTGGGATGCGATGTATGTAAGAGCCAGAACAGAAGCACCGTCGCTCAGGGCGTCGAGCTTCTTTGCAGCCTGCAGCATCTTGTGGAACGAGATAGCCGAAATATCGAGAGTCTTGTTGAGGAAAGAATAATCCAGATCATCATACGTGCGCTTCTTACGCATGTTAACACTCATTGCACAAGAGTGGAGCACGAAATCGATTTTTCCACCGAGAGCCTTCTGAGCCTCCTCGAAGAGATTTGTCAAGTCCTCAACCGATGTAGCGTCGGCAGGGATGATAGTAGCGCCGGTTTTCTTTGCGAGTTCGTCGATTGTACCCATACGGCAAGCCACCGCTGTGTTTGTCAATACAATCTGTGCGCCTTCCTCTACAACGCGTTCTGCAACTTTCCACGCAATCGATGCGTCATTCAATGCGCCGAAGATAATACCGCGCTTTCCTTTTAATAAATTATAAGACATAATTTTCTTGTTGTTATAATGTTTTGATTTTATTCTATTATTCCGCTTCTTGTTTTGAGCCATAAACGGCTTGTTTCTATTGTTTGAAAAAGGCTGTCCTGTTACAATCTTATTTCAGAAAAAGCGGTGCAAAGGTATAACTTTTTGCACATCTACAAACATTTCTGTGCAAAAATCAGTTCATTTAAGACGTTATTATTGTTTTTCTTGCACAAACTCGGGAGAGTGTGCAAGAAAAAGAGGAAGAAATGGGACAAATAAGACTAATAAAACTGATAGGACAAACAAGACTGATAGGACAAACAAGACTGATAGGACAAATAGAACGAACCAACAAGAGTAATCACTCCCCTCTCCTTTGGGGAGGGGGAAGCCGCTCAAAGAGCGGCGCGGGGGTGGGGCTATGGCTGTTGCGTGTTTGGCTTCAGCATCTTCTCCACATCCTCTTGGATTCTTCTGAACGGTTCCGACTCCATATATCCCATATTTTTTTTCAGCATCTGCGAGATATCCTGAATACTGTTGGTGTAGCAGGAGAGTTCGTTGCGGCGCTGCGTGTCGTGTACCGCCTGTCGGCGGATCTCGTCTTCACGCTCCTGAACGAGCCGACTACAAACTTTATTAATTATAGGCAAAACTATCTTGTTAAACAGATGGTGTCCTTGAATATAAAGATATGTGGAATCCGGAGTCACACCCATCCCGATAAGCTCATTTTTCAATTCAAGCCACGACTGCTTGGCATCGGGATGGCGATGCTGAAGGAAATTCACCTTGTTGCGAACCTTACGCCGAAGGTTGTCGATTGCCGTCTGCGGATTGTATAAAGAAAAGCCTCCAATCTCGGCAATGCGATTGAAGTCGGTTATAGTAAACTCACCGTAGATACTACGCCGGTAATGCCATATAGACCAAACAAAGAGGGGAAATATCGCCTGACTAAATTCCTGGAGGAAATTCTGGAAATCGAAGATACTGTGATCGTTGAGCGTTACCATCACACAGACATTATGCAGCGACGGAGCATAACACTGCAGATTCTCTATGGCATAAGCATAAGTGTGGAGCACATAGGGGTTGGAAATTATGGTGCGCGACGTTGGTGTGGCACCATTGATGAGATAGTCGTAGTCGGCATCGACACAGGCTATCATACTGCCGCCCACGTTTCCGGCAAGCAAGTTCATAAGTACCGATTTTTTCCCCCTTTCCAACGTTTTGTGAGAAGGGAGCATCACCTCGAAATATCGAGTGTCATCCTCAAAGCGACTGAGCACGGTGCGCCAGAAGAACACATCATCATAGCTCTCCACGTATGCCACGATGCGCTTCCTTGACTTCTTAGAGTTAAGGCGGTTCATAGCCTCGAAGTATGCCGAACTCAGATTTTCTGTCAATCGTTTGTTCATAGTATCATCCTCCGTAAATAAAGTCAGTTCACGGTAATGTCGCTCACCTCCGACACATTATCCATCCATCCGTTCATAATCACTGCCGGGGCATGAGTGGAAAGGATAATCTGAACATTGGGGTTCAGTTCGAGAATGATGTCGATAAGTCGCTGCTGCCAATCTACATGCAGACTCACCTCCGGTTCGTCCATAAACAATACATACGGCTTCTGGTCTTCCACGAGCACTGTGAGCAGTATGACGAGCATCTGCTTCTCGCCGCTCGACAGCTGATAGGGCATCAGCGTCTCGCCCATCTGCAGGAGCTGAATCTCGTTAGCCGAACGAACGATTTTCTTTCCGGTGTCGGCAAACAGACTGTCCACGATATCCTGAAACTTGCGTTTTGGCTCCGACAAAGCCTGAGCCTTCTCTGCGGCATCCGCCTCGCCGCTCTGCAAGGCAGCAATGATGCGGTTGCCCACGTTCACCTGATAATCAAGATACTTGCGCTGAAGGGTATAGAGTTGCCAATCGAGCTCGGTAACAAGGCTCAGTCCCACCTTGTTGAGTAGCTCCTGATTAACCACGGGATTATCAAACGAGCGTATAATGTCGAACCTTATCCATTTGGCATCTTCTGGCTCTACGGCAAGGCGCACGCCCTTGAGCAAATGGCTCGGGAACTCACCGCCGGCAGCAAGTCCTTTCACTACCTTATTAATAATAGTACTCTTCCCCACTCCATTCACTCCGCTAAGGATATTCACCCGTCTGTCGAGATTCCAAAGCACATGCTTCCTGCCGCTCCACAGTGAATCAATCTCAATTTGCTTTATATAATCAGCGTACTTCTGCATAGGACATTAAATTTAAAGATTTATCTGACGCAAATATAATATATATTCTTTAAAATGAGTACCTTTGCAGCGGAAAAATTACATCATAAAAGAGAAAATGAACAACAATCGTCCGCTTATCGCACACATTTGCATATTTCTTGCGTGTGCTTTCTGGGGGCTGATGGCCCCTCTCGGCAAGGACGCAATGACTCACGGCATAACTGGTCTCGACATGGTTTCGTTTCGTGTTGCCGGCGGCGCCCTTCTATTCTGGATAACATCATTCTTCACAACACGTGAACATGTTCCTACTAAAGACAAGCTGATGCTCATCGGTGCCGGCATCTTCGGACTGGTGTGCAACCAGTGCTGCTATACCGTGGGACTAAGCATCACCTCGCCTATCAACTCGAGCGTGGTAACTACCTCCATGCCTATCTTCGCCATGATTCTATCGGCAATCATCCTGAAGGAGCCCATCACCGGGAAGAAAGCCTTGGGCGTGCTCTTCGGATGCACGGGAGCCGTAGCCCTCGTGATGTCGAGCGCCAGTGCGGCAAGCGACAAGGTGGGCGATATCCGCGGCGACTTGCTATGTATGGCGGCACAGCTGTCGTTTGCACTCTACCTTGCCCTGTTCAGCAAACTGGTAAGGAAATATTCCGTGATAACCGTGAACAAATGGATGTTCACCTGGGCTTCGCTGATAATCCTGCCGTTTACGCTGCCGCATGTAACATCGATAGAATTCGGAGCCGTTCCCACTCAGACTTGGCTCGAAACGGGCTTCGTGGTGTTCTTCGGCACATATCTTGGATATATCCTGATGATGGTGGGTCAGAGCACGCTGCGCCCTACGGTGGTAGGTGTTTACAATTATGTTCAGCCAGCCGTCAGCGTAACGGTAAGTATACTCACGGGCATGGGAGTGATGACCTTACAGAAGGGTATCGCCATTCTGCTTGTATGCCTCGGCGTATGGCTCGTGATAAAGAGTAAGTCGAAGGCTGACATGGAGAGGGAGAAGGCAAAAGACCAAGTTGCTGCCGACACTCAATCAACGAAGGAATAAGATTACCATATTTTACGAAAACAAAAGCATGGCACAGAAAGAGAACAAACTTCTTGCAAAAATCCGCAACGGCGAGTCGATGACCGACAGGGAGAAACTGCATCTTATCATACAGCTGAGTATCCCGTCTATCCTCTCGCAACTGTCGTCGATACTAATGTTCTATATCGACGCCTCGATGGTGGGGTCGCTTGGTGCAAAGGCATCGGCAGCTATCGGACTTATAGAATCTACCACCTGGCTCTTCGGCGGTATCGCCAATGCTGCGATAATGGGATTTTCCGTTCAGGCTGCACATTTCATCGGAGCAAACGACATGAGGAAGACGCGACAGGTGTTCCGACTCGGACTGATGACTCTTGCCGCCATGGCTTTCGTCCTCACCACCTTGTGTGTCTGCATCGCAGAGCCTTTGCCCTACTGGCTTGGTGGCGGCGAAGACATCGCTCCACTTGCCACAAGCTATTTTCTTATCTATTGTTCCTCTCTGCCTATATATATGATAGGTATGATGGCTTCCGCCATGCTCAAGAGTTCGGGCAATATGAAGGTGCCGAGCATGATGAGTATCGCAATGTGCGTGCTCGATGTGGTGTTTAACTTCATCGCGATATTTCCGTCAAGAGATATAGACATCTTTGGCATGAACATCCACATGCCCGGACTGGGCATGGGACTGCCGGGTGCTGCCCTCGGTACGGCAGTGGCTTTTCTCGTTACCGGTGCCATTCTGATATGGATTGCAGCTCGCCATGCTCCGATGATTTCGCTGAAAGGCGAGAAATGGATATGGCGCCCATGCGGCGACTTTATGCGCAGCGCACTGAGGATTAGCAGTCCGATGGCCCTGCAGTATGTTCTCATGAGCGGTGCACAGATCGTGAGCACCATGATTGTGGCTCCGCTCGGTAATTTCGCCATTGCCGCCAACACTTTCGCCATCACGGCAGAGAGCCTTTGCTATATGCCTGGCTATGGTATCGGCGAGGCAGCGACGACGCTCATCGGACAGAGTATCGGGGCTAACCGGCGCGACCTGACAAAGCGTTTTGCTTATATGACTATCGCCCTCGGCATGGCTATCATGGCACTGATGGGTGGCGTGATGTATGTTTTCGCTCCAGAGATGATTGGCATCATGACGCCTGTCACGGAGATTCGTATTCTCGGCATCGGAGCACTGCGCATCGAGGCTTTCGCCGAACCGATGTTTGCCGCTGCCATCGTGGGCAACTGCATCTGCATCGGTGCGGGAGATACCAAGGTGCCGTCGGTGATGAACTTCGGAAGCATGTGGCTCATCCGTCTGTCGCTTGCTGCTTATCTCGCTCCGAAATACGGTCTTGCCGGTGTATGGTTTGCCATGGCTACAGAACTTGTTTTCCGTGGATTTATATTCCTCGTCAGAATTTACCGCGGAAAATGGATGTACAAGCATGCTACGGCAACGGAATAAGAATTTAGAATTTAGAGTTTAGAGTTTAGAATGACTAAACAATTTTACATTCTAAACTCTTAATTCTAAACCCTTAATCCTAATATTTTCCGTAAACGTTTACGTGGTAATTTACCACTCTTTCTTATACCAACATAAAATTTTTTAAATAGCTTTGCAGAAGAATCACACAACGTTTACGTTAATATTAAATTTATCTATCAAACAAATCTAAAACAAAAAAATGAAAGAAAAAATGAAATGGGGCGTATCATTATGCCTCGGTGTGTTATGTGCTCTTGGCACAAGCATCAACGCGAATGCTGCAACTTCGAAGAAAACTGCAGAATGGAACTTCGAGAAAGTAAAGCCTTCAAGTCTCGCCGGACTGAAAATTGAAGGTACGCAAGGAAAGATTCCGTCAACGCTTGACGGAATTCAGATTTACTGCATTGCGCAATACGGCAAATTCGCACAGCGAACCAAGGATGCCCAGGTTAATGCCAAGACTACTCTGCGCATTCCGGTTACTGCAAAAGGAGATGCCGTGACGGTGAAGAGCACTAAAAACAACCATTTCTATAATGTTGGAGGTAAGGCTGCCACTGCTGATGCTACGACATATAAAGCTACAGACAGCGACGTGAAAACTGGATACGTTGTTGTTTATACCACTGGCAACTCTTATCTGAAAAGCATCAAGGTGACTCTCGCAAAATATGTTGAACCGTCATCCTCTACCGGCTCTGGTTCTACTTCTACCGGTACAACGACTACAACTAAGCCATCTACTTCAGGAATGAGTAAATATGATGCCAACGCTCCTGTGGGATGGGGAACTGTGGGCGGAAAGATTACCGGTTCGTCCGACAAGAATGCTGTTGTCGTTACTACTGCTGCCGAACTCATCAATGCTATGAGCGGTACCGACGCCAAGACAATCTACGTAAAAGGCACTCTAACGTTCAGCGGACAGCTCGCCGTGAACGGAGCACAGAACAAGACTGTGTACGGTCTTGCCGGTTCTGCCCTTGTTAATCCTACACATACGGCAACGGTTGACAAGACCGGAATTCTGATGCTCAAGAACTGCAAGAACATCATTATGCGCAACCTTACATTCAAGGGTGCCGGTGCTTACGACATCGACGGCAAGGATAATCTTACAGTTCAGAACTGCCAGTACCTGTGGGTGGACCACTGCGATTTCCAGGACGGTGTTGACGGAAACTTCGACTGCAACAACGGGTCTGACAATATCTGCGTAACATGGTGCCGTTTCCACTATCTTCTAAAACCGTATGCCGGAGGCTCTGGTGGCAGCAACGACCACCGTTTCTCTGACCTCTGGGGAGGCAGCGACAAGAACACAAAAGACCTTGGCAAACTGCGCACTACTTTCGCCAACTGCTGGTGGGACGAGGGATGCCGTGAGCGTCAGCCTCGTGTACGCTTCGGACAGGTTCATATCATGAACTGCCTCTACTCTTCTTCTGTTTCAAACTACTGCATCGGTGCAGCATACCGCAGTAATATATATGCAGAAAACTGTGCTTTCACAAGCAACAATGCCAAGAAGACTCCTTGGAAGCGTTACGCTACGGCAAAAGGATACACAGATTATAACATTACGATGAAAGGTTGTCTTGGTGCAGCCGACGTGCAGCAGCACTCAGGAAATATAGCCTATTTCATACCGTCAAACTATTATAGTCTCACGGCTTATTCTGCAAGCGAAGTTGAGAAAGAGGTTTCTACTTATGCAGGAGCGACTCTCAATATTACTACCGCTACCAATAAGGCTATGGCACACGGCAGCACGACGGCTATCGACGAGACTTCTGCTACTGCAGAAATCGTGGAAACCCGCTATTTCACAATCTCCGGTTCTGAGATTCCGGCTCCACAGTCTGGTCTTAACATCGTAAAGACAAAGCTGAGCAACGGCAAGACTATAGTAAAGAAGATCATGATGAGATAATAAGGTGTTAATATAAATATCAACGGCTGGGTTCTTGTTGTAGAACCCAGCCGTTTTCTTCTGTAATTTACTAAAGTTTCGGAATATAGTTGTAAAGTCAGCTTCTCATCAATGTTCCCGTAGGACAAACGAAGCGACAATACGGGCGACCAATAAATATCGACAAAAGAAGTATTAATACTGCAACGACAAGCATCACGACAGGTGCAGAACTATATATAAACGCCGTAAAGAGTTCATAATCCATCCAGCCTACAGTTATTCCTCCGAGCATGAGCACCATCAGAACTCCCCAAAGCAACATGCGGAAAGCAGTCAGAACCTTCTGCACTTTTTTACCGATAGTCAGTTTTCTGTGACTCAGTTTCCCCATCAGCTCCTGTGCCGAACCCAACGGACAAATGTAGGCACAATAATGTCCCGGTCTGCCAAACACAGGATACACGAATGCTACGACAAGCATCAGCAAAGGGGCTGCCATCGACGAAAGTGATGCAAGCGAAAGTCCATTGGAGAATACGTTAAGCATCATGGTATACGAAACGAACGTACCGCTCCACAATCCGAGTACTGCCACATTCAACACAAGCTGCAGGTTATGCCACTTCCTATTTCTCCACAACAGCGGCACTATAGCTCCGAGGAGAACAACAAGCAAAAGACAAATCTGCTGGACGCTCCACTCCATTCCTTTATTTTCAGAAGGAGCACTTTTCTTTACATATTGCAAAGCACGGTTCATATTGCCAATGATAGCCTTCGATGAGAATGTAGCTCCCGATACGGCATCGACCTGCATAGCGAGGGTTTCATCAACGGTCTTCCCCTCCCATTTGCGCAACAGTGTGGAAGCCTCGGCAAAGAAGTCGGGTGTCTCGGCATTGTCGAGAGCCTCAACTTTAGAGATTACTCCCACCTTATTAATATATATACGCAACGGCACCGGTCCCCCATATCCAATAATGTCTTTTCCCAAAGGCAATGTATTTATTACCATTGTTCCATCAGCATTCACACTTATCGTATCGTTTTCCACCTTCGCTGTCTTTTCATTCCTCATATTGAAGTCACGTCCGAACAGTTTACCGTGGTTTACGATAGCAGCAGCCGACATAATGAGCATAAAGACCACAAAAGTCAATACTTTTTCTATTACTATTTTACTTTTCATATCATTTTATCCTTTTTACCCATGCAAATATACGAATATTAAGCGAAGCTGATATATTACTAACATCAAGTTTTAAAGTTATTTCACCTGTAGGAATTCAAATTGGTAATGTATATTATCGGATTAATGATGTTATCTATTCAAGCGTAAAGGGGGAAAGAGAAAAACTGATATAAGTAAAGAAACTTAAGTTCAGAAATTAGTTATATTATCGTTTTTATTAAAAAAAATTTTTCAACCTATATGGTTGGAAATCATAGTAGGTGCGGTGTCTCACCGCACAATAAGGAATGAAATATAGCATTTTCAAGCTAAAATAGTTATACTTTTCTTGCTGCTGTGCGGTGAGACACCGCACCTACT
>DCBP01000064.1 GCA_002314055.1 Prevotella sp. UBA1104 | reverse complement strand
TATGCATTTAACGGAAGAATCTTTTTTTATCCTAAGTGGGGGAGAATATTTTTTTCTGTATAAATCCGAAAGTCAAGTTGCATTTTCCCTATATAAATAATGTATATAATGAGATAATGAAAGAAATAACGTGTTAAAAATATTGATTTATAAAAATAACGATATAAAAAGTTATGAAATGCTTGTTTTAAATGAGATAAAGTTATATCTTTGCATCGACAAACATAAATAACCGGCAGAAGTCGTATAGCGACAGAAGCAGAAAACAGTAAAATATGAAAAAGACTAATGTTTTTCGCAGCCTACATCTACTACAACTACAGAATGGAGTTGAAGGTGAAAAGGCATGTGTTATATCATAGTGATGTGTGTTATTAAAGATGAGGCCTTTCCACTGAGAAGTGAGAAAGGCTTTATTTTATCCATACAATCGTTATTGATATCTCATAAAGTGATAATAAATTTATTTATTCCTCTCTATAACAAATCCCATATATAGGAAGAGGCGAGTAGAGATTAGAATTAGAAACTAACGTAATAGTAAAAATAAAATAATATGAGCGACAGACTATTTATATTCGATACCACATTGAGAGACGGCGAACAAGTGCCGGGATGCCAGTTGAATACCGTAGAGAAAATACAGGTGGCACGCCAACTTGAACAACTTGGAGTTGATGTCATTGAAGCTGGTTTCCCGATATCAAGTCCTGGTGATTTCAATTCGGTAATAGAAATATCAAAGGCTGTAACATGGCCTACGATTTGTGCTCTGACAAGAGCGGTAGAAAAAGACATCGATGTAGCGGCGGAAGCTTTAAAATATGCACGTCACAAGAGAATACATACAGGAATAGGGACAAGTGATTCGCATATAAAATACAAATTCAACAGTAACCGCGAGGAGATAATAGAGAGAGCCGTAGCTGCAGTTAAATATGCCCGTCGTTATGTTGACGATGTTGAGTTCTATGCCGAAGATGCCGGTCGCACCGACAACGAATATCTTGCCCGAGTTGTTGAGGCTGTGATAAAGGCAGGAGCCACAGTAGTTAATATTCCAGATACTACGGGATATTGCTTGCCAGAAGAGTATGGCGAGAAAATAAAATACCTGATGGAGCATGTTGACAATATCGACAGGGCAATAATCTCCACACATTGCCACAACGACCTTGGTATGGCAACGGCAAATACCTTCTGCGGAGCGCAGAATGGAGCGCGACAGGTGGAGGTTACAATAAACGGTATTGGCGAGAGAGCCGGAAACACGGCTCTTGAGGAGATTGCCATGATATTGAAGTGTCATAAAGGGCTCGGCATAGAGACAAACATAAACACTCAGAAGATATGTGCCACAAGTCGTATGGTCAGCAGTTTGATGAATATGCCGGTGCAGCCCAACAAGGCAATAGTCGGTCGCAATGCCTTTGCACATTCCAGTGGCATTCACCAAGACGGAGTGCTCAAAAATGTTACGACGTATGAGATTATAGACCCAAAGGATGTTGGCGTAGACGATAACTCTATTGTCCTCACGGCACGCAGCGGAAGGGCAGCTCTGAAACATCGCCTGTCTGTTCTCGGAGTTAATTATGCTGACGACGACAAACTTGACAAGATATACCAGCAGTTCCTGCGCCTTGCCGACAAGAAGAAGGAGATAAACGACGATGATGTTCTCATGCTTGCCGGAGCCGATAGGGCAGAGGCTCATGCCGTGAAACTCGACTTCCTACAGGTAACAACAGGAATGGGCGTAAAAAGTGTGGCAAGTATCGGACTCGACATCTCCGGACAGAAGTTCGAGGAGGCATCAACAGGCAACGGACCGGTTGATGCTGCCATAAAGGCTCTGAAAAAAATAATACAGAAGCACATGACGCTAAAGGAGTTCACGATTCAGGCTATCAGTAAGGGTAGTGATGATGTTGGAAAGGTACACATGCAGGTTGAGTATGAAGGGCATGTGTATTACGGTTTCGGAGCAAATACCGACATCGTTACAGCTTCTGTTGAGGCATATATAGATTGTATAAACAAGTTTAAATGATAATCTGGAGAAGATAAAAGATGCGTACATTATTCGATAAAATTTGGGATAGCCACGTAGTACAGAACGTGGAAGACGGTCCTACACAGTTATATATCGACAGACTCTTCTGTCATGAAGTTACGTCGCCTCAGGCTTTCGACGGACTTCGTCGCCGTGACATTAGATGTTTCCGTCCTCAGAATATCTATTGTATGCCAGACCATAACATCCCGACACACGATCAGGATAAACCTATAAAGGACCCCGTATCGCGTCGGCAGGTGGAGACACTGGAGAAGAATACAAAAGAGTTCGGACTGTCGTATTATGGAGTTATGCATCCTGACAATGGCATAATACATGTCGTTGGTCCGGAGAAAGGACTTTCCTTGCCTGGCATGACGATAGTATGTGGTGATTCTCATACCAGTACCCACGGGGCAATGGGAGCCATTGCCTTCGGTATCGGTACGAGTGAGGTGGAGATGGTAATGGCATCGCAGTGTGTGTTGCAGCAGAAACCTAAAACGATGCGCATCACCGTCGACGGTACTCTCGGAAAGGGAGTGACGGCAAAAGACCTCGCTCTCTATCTTATGGCTAAACTTACTACATCCGGGGCTACGGGATATTTTGTGGAGTATGCCGGAGAGGCTGTCAGAAATCTCTCCATGGAGGGAAGACTTACGCTATGCAACCTTTCTATAGAGATGGGAGCAAGGGGAGGCATAGTGGCACCCGACGTGGTTACTATTGAATATGTACGCGGAAAAGAATTTGCTCCCAAAGGAGAAGACTGGGACAAGGCGGTGGCTTACTGGAAAACATTGCGTAGCGATGATGATGCCGTCTTCGACAAGGAATATCATTTCTGTGCGGAAGACATAGAGCCCCGAATTACATACGGCACCAACCCGGGAATGGGAATAGGCGTTACGGAGAGTGTGCCACTTCTTGACAGTATAGAACCGGGTGGAAGGGCTTCGTTCGAGAAATCTCTTGAGTATATGGGCTTTAATCCTGGCGAGAGACTTCTCGGCAAAAAAATAGATTATGTCTTCCTTGGAGCCTGTACTAATGGCAGACTTGAAGACTTCCGTGCTTTTGCCTCGATTGTTAAAGGCAGACATAAGGCTGATGATGTTATAGCCTGGCTCGTTCCTGGTTCATGGCATGTGATGAGACAGATTGAAGATGAGGGTATCGACCATGTTCTTCGTGAGGCTGGTTTCGAAATCAGACAGCCGGGCTGTTCGGCTTGTCTTGCCATGAACGACGACCAGATACCTGAGGGCAAGTATTGTGTGTCTACAAGCAACAGAAATTTTGAGGGTAGACAAGGTAGGGGAGCAAGAACAATCCTTGCAAGTCCGCTGACTGCCGCTGCTGCCGCCATAACAGGAAGAATCTGCGACCCAAGGGAAATTTAAATGAAGAGTGAAGAATGAAGAATGAAGAATGAGAAATGAGGAATGAGGATTACTCTATATCTCATTAGTCCTCCCAGTTCTCCCATAATAAAAAAAAGATGAAACAGAAATTCAATATAATAACAAGTACCTGTGTACCATTGCCTTTAGAGAATGTCGATACCGACCAGATAGTTCCGGCTCGTTATCTAAAGACAACCTCAAGAGAAGGTTTCGGAGACTACCTCTTCCGTGACTGGCGCTATAATGAAGATGGTACGCTAAATGAAAACTTCGTACTCAACGATTCCAGATATAGTGGCGAAATTCTTGTTGCAGGCAAGAATTTTGGTTCCGGATCGAGCCGAGAGCATGCCGCATGGGCTATTGCCGATTATGGCTTTCGTGTTGTCGTGAGCAGCTTCTTTGCTGATATCCATAAAAACAACGAGCTGAACAATTTTGTCCTTCCGGTAGTGGTAAGCGAGAAGTTCCTTGCCGATTTGTTCTCGTCAATCGAGAAGAACCCCGAAACGATAGTAGAAGTTAATGTTCCTGAACAAACCATAACAAACAAAATAAATGGTGAAAGTGAGCGTTTTGAAATTAATGGATATAAGAAATACTGTCTGATGAACGGGCTCGACGATATCGATTTCCTTGTGCAGAACAGGGATAAGGTCGAGAAATACGAAAAAGAGAGGGAAAGTATAAAATCCTAAGTGTATATATATAAACTGTAATGATATGGAAATAAAAATAGCAGTATTGCCTGGCGATGGAATAGGTCCTGAAATTATGAAACAGGGAATTGCCGTGGTAAATGCCATAGCAGCGAAATTCAAACATAAAGTGGAATACCGGGAGGCTCTTTGCGGTGCTGCCGCGATAGATGCCGTTGGCGATCCGTTTCCTGATGAGACTTTCCAAACATGTCTTGATGCTGATGCCGTATTGTTTGCTGCCGTTGGTGACCCGAGATTCGACAACGACCCTACAGCAAAGGTGCGTCCCGAACAGGGCTTGCTCGCCATGCGGAAAAAGTTAGGACTGTTTGCAAATATACGTCCGGTACAGACTTTCCGCTGTCTCGTACATAAGTCGCCGCTGAAGGACGAAATAGTTAGCGGAGCTGATTTTGTATGTATCCGCGAACTTACCGGCGGTATGTATTTCGGAGAGAAATACCAAGACAACGACAAGGCTTATGACACCAACTATTATACACGTCCAGAAGTGGAGCGCATCTTGAAGGTAGCCTTTGAATATGCCATGCGCCGCAGGAAACACCTCACGGTAGTAGACAAGGCTAATGTCTTGGCGTCAAGCCGCCTGTGGCGACAAGTGGCAAAGGAGATGGAACCACAATACCCTGAGGTGAAAACAGACTATATGTTTGTTGACAATGCTTCTATGCGCATGCTTGTAGAGCCTACATTCTTCGACGTTATGGTAACGGAAAATACATTTGGTGATATACTTACCGATGAGGGAAGCTGCATCTCCGGCAGTATGGGACTGCTCCCTTCTGCATCAACTGGCGAGCATACTCCTGTCTTTGAGCCTGTTCATGGCTCATGGCCTCAAGCTGCAGGCAAGAATATTGCCAACCCGCTTGCCCAGATTCTCTCGGCTGCCATGATGTTTGAGTATTTTGGCTTAAAGGAAGAAGGCACGCTGATTCGCCGTGCCGTAGATGCTTCGCTCGATGCCGAGGTCCGTACACCGGAGATTCAGGTTGAAGGAGGAAAGGCTTACGGAACAAAGGAGGTCGGTGCATGGATTGTCGACTATATCGAGAAGGCTTAGGGAATATTTTGAGGAAAAATTCTTTTTATAAATTTTATGATATTCACAACCAATAAAACAAATATGGCAAGGGTGGCGCTTGTAGCGCTCTCCTTGCTGTTTTCTTTTGAGCGTGCTGATGCACAGACGAATGCTGCTTTGCGCGACAGCTTGAAGATAGCAACAGACAGACTTGAGTATGCTCCCGATTCTGTAGACTTGCGCTTGCGTAAGGCAAGTTTTAATTTGCAGCTGGAGCAATGGCAGTATGCTCTCGATGAGTATAATTATATATTGAGACGAAATCCGAACGACGTCTCGGCTCTTTTCCATCGGGCTTATGTCAATGAGAAGCTGCACCGCGATAATTTTGCGCGTCTCGACTATGAAAGCCTGCTTACAATCGTACCGGGGCATTTTGAGGGACAACTGGGATTGGCTCTTCTAAATCAGAAGACAAAGCGTTTTACGGATGCTTTAGACATGATAAACCGACTTGTCAGCCAATATCCCGACAGTGCCGTGGCTTATGCCGCCCGTGCCGGAATCGAGAAAGAACAGGGCATGGTCTCTCTCTCCGTTTTCGATTATGCCGAAGCTGTTAAGCGCGATACTGATAATAAAGAATACAGGATAGACTATATCGACGCCTTGATTGCGGACAA
>DCBP01000082.1 GCA_002314055.1 Prevotella sp. UBA1104 | reverse complement strand
TTGGTAAGTTCTATTTTTTTGTATAGGCAATCTAATACAACATTACCGCTACGGTCTTTAACGCCAAATAGTCCTTTTTCATTCTCCGTCAGACTATAACCGTATGAATTCTTGATTATTCGCTGCTGGCGTTCATGGCTGATGATTTTTATCATCTCCTTATCGTCGTCCATCAGCACATCCATCCTACAGTTGTGGGCATTGATCTGTAAACACGCCTCTTGCAGAATGTCTTCCAGCGAAGTACGTCCCTCAAACATACTCTGCCAATCTCTATCTACCGAAGGCAGACCAAATCGCTTATACAGTCCGACATTGTCTAATATCACGCAATATTCCTTTCCCTTTGCCACTCGCAATCCTCGCCCTACCATCTGCATATACTTCGCCAACGACAGTGTCGGTCTTGCCAACTGAATAAATTCCACATCCGGGCAGTCGAATCCTTCCGAGAACAAATCCACGCTCACCAGCACCTCAATCCCGTCTGCGACATTCGTGTTATACGTGTTATTCGTGTTCAAAGAAATACCATCTGAGACATTCGTGTTCTTAAACTTGTCAATCACAGTCTTTCGTTCTGCAAGCGGAGTCTTACTCGAAATGGCAACAGCCTTGATGCCATTTTCCCGATAGAACTCAGCAATATGCTCAGCATGTTTAATACTGATAGCATATACGATACCTTTCTTCCCCGGCACATACTGCTTGATAGTCAAGCAAAGCCTTTCAAGCGATGGTCTCACATCCATCACTTCATCCAACTCCTTTTGCTGGTAGTCCCCATCAGTCCCTCGCTTCTGCAACGAGTCTATCAACAGTTGGTCGGCACTGTCAGGCTTAATGGAATAATAGTCGTAAAGGCTCAGTCTTCCTTCTGCAATAAACTGCTCCATGCTCCATGAGCATAGCAAGGTATCGAATAAATCGGTGAACCCCTTGCCGTTCATACGGTATGGTGTAGCCGTCAGTCCTAACTTCTTTGTCTTCGGATAGGCATTTATAACCTCGGCATACGTCTCTGCCAGTGCATGATGTGCCTCGTCTATCACTATCAAGCTCGGGGGTTCTTTCATTTCCCGATAATGTCTCGACAGCCATTGTATCGACATTACTTTTACGGATGTCGCTTTGGTGGAAGGAAAGAAGCTCGCCAACGTGTCTTTTATTTGCGAGACGAGTTCACGGCGATGTGCAACGATCCAAACTTCCCTTTTCGAGAACAACCCGACGATGGCTGCAAGCAGATATGTCTTTCCCGTTCCCGTTGGCATTTGAACCATCACGGCATCATGGTGTCTGAATGCATCCTGCACTCGTTCTACCATGTCATCCTGGTAATCAAACAATTTGATTTTCTTCATTACTCTACTGTAGATAGTTTGTGTGTTTCACGATTAGATTAAGCATTATTTACTTGTCTTCTCTCTGTATCTTATGTTTTTCCTTCATATCAGCCTACCCGATGCAATTTTATCATCCGCGGAACTTAAACGGAATTTAGTCGAAAAAGATTTTGTCCCACGAATTTATTTTTCTCCCACAGATCTCACAGATTATCATTTCTCCCTGTTATAGCAAAGCTACCAACAAAAATCAGTAAAATCAGAATCCATCCGTATACAAAAAAATAAAAATCCGTGTTCATCTGTGAATTGAAAATCGGCAGTCGAATGGGAAAGCCAAATCCGTGTGCAAAATAAAATATTCGTGTTATTCGAGCTATTACTTCCCGTTGGTCAGTGGGTCTTCGACGAGTCTCGTGTTCAAAAAAAACAAGAATCCGCGTTCAGCCGTGGAATCCGTGTAAAAAAGAAATTTCTTCGTGTTCAAGAACAAAATCTGTGTTTATCCTTGTAATCTGTGTGAGAATTAAAATTCCGTGTTTATACGTGTTAATCCGAGTGCAAAAAAGATTCGTGCTATTACTTCTTTGCTTCTTAATAAAAGATTAGGTGCCATTAGCAATGGCTATTCTTGCAAAAACATATTTTTAAATTGTTCCGTATCAACAATTTTCCATTTTGGATTCTGCGAAATCATACGTTTGAGCAGAGAAAGGTGCAGAGAATCCGTCAGCTTTTTAGGTACTAAGAGATAAATATATGGGACATAAGAATAATCACTGACAATAATAGCTTTCGAGTCATTAATCTTTTTAGAAATCTCTTTCCTGTCAAGATTTTCAAGTTTTTTCAAATTAAACTTAGCATCCCCCAAAAGCAGTTTGTTATTATTGACATGCAACAAGAAATCTGTCGAAGACAATTTGCTAACATGCCGTCGTTGGGAAATCCTTCTTTGAACTTCATCCAATTCTACAGCCTTATCATTATCGGAAAAAAGATTTTCCGCCTTCGGACAACCTTCTTTTTGCAACAAACTATGCAGACCAACCAAATCTTTTGCTGACCAACATTCTATATTTATACCTCGATAGTTGTCTATTTTATAACTTTCCGAATTCTGTAGCATACTTTTCCAATGTACTAAAAGACTGATTGAATGAATCAAAAACTGGACCTATGTCATTACCTAAATTCCTGTACTCATAAAGAGCTGTATTTTCAAATTGCTCTGCCAAATAGAAACGAGTATTCTCAGATATGCCTTCTGCCTCAGAAATGTATCTGATAGCAGATACCATATCCGGATTATGGCTCGTAATAAAAATCTTAGTACCTGTAGTCTTATTTATCAATACTAACAAACGGGCAAATTCTACAACCCACTGGGGATGTAAATTTGTTTCAGGTTCATCTATTTCAAGCAAAGTAGTATCAGTAAGCCATCCGTTTTCTATCAGTCGCACCATATATGCCAGAGGCTTAAAGCCTGAAGCAATATCTTCCAACCTTATTTCCTTTCCATCCTTACCGTGATAATATAAATCTGTCGCATCAAAGTTTTCTTTTTCAACAATAGAGCCATTCAACATACTTTTAATAATAGATATTAAATTCTGTACGCCATTAACATTTACCCCATTTTCGTTCCGAGAATTAACCTTATTTCTCAAGTCTTCCAACATGACCATGTCCGACTGACGCATTGAAATCGCTGTAGGAGTACCCATATAGATGGCATTGTCCAAACTATAGATTTTTCCTGTATGTTCCAAAAGGAGTTCAACATCATCTTCTTTAAACCTGATATTCTTTGGAAAAGAATCTTTCTCATTATAAGATGAAATGACCTTATCTATCAAGACACTCTTCAACCGTTCGGTTTTCTGCTCTCTGTAAGCAAAATCATACTTGGAGAACTCTTGAAACATCAGCTTCTCCATATCAGGCTGAACATGCTCGGAATCTGTCAGTCCAAACAAATTTAGAACACGACCAACCTGTTTGGGATTTTTCTCTAACGCTATATAATTTTCCAGCATTTCATCAAGACAGTCCACAGCTTGTGTATAATAGTAATTAAGCTTACTGCTTCCACCATCAATCAAACTCACAGCAGACATCAAAGATAAACTGTGTTCATATTTTTTCTTTTTTTCTTCTCCCACACAAATCGCTATATCATCAAGCACCTTATCATATTTTTGCAAAGACCTGATGATTTGATTACGAAAATCAGCAAACAAAAGTTTGTCAAAAGAAGATATAATATTGACGATATAATATAGCCAGCGAGACAACGTGCTTTTACCACAGCCATTAACTCCTGCAACTACCGTTATCCCACTTATCAGCAAATCTGCTCGTTTTACTGCGTGATAATCATTTAACTGAAAATTAAACTTTGCCATTGAAATCCACTATATTTTTCTTTATTATGCAAATATACATCTTTTCTATCGGTCAAACAATTTTATTGAGTTTTTTTACAAAAAAGTTAATCAAGCAACATATAAAATCCAACTAATTTATTAGGTTCTTCTGGAAAATGGAGTGATATTGTGTTGTCCCACAGATTACACAGATTTTCACAGATTATCATTTCTCCCTGTTGTAGCAAAGCTACCAACAAAAATCAGTAAAATCAGAATCCATCCGTATTCAAAAAAATAAAAATCCGTGTTCATCTGTGAATTGAAAATCGACAGTCGAATGGGAAAGCCAAATCCGTGTGCAAAATAAAATATTCGTGTTATATTCCTCGCAAATATTTTTTCAAGAAATACAACGATGTACCCACAGCCATACTCTTACAGTCATTGTCGGACGGAACAACGCCTCCAAAGGCGACATGCGGAAATAACGCACAGCTTTGCCCACGCTAATCATCATGCGGCGGAAGCCGTTGCTCTTGTCCTTACCGTCATAACGGCCGAAGTTTCCCCCGCTTATTGCCGACTGCATTATCAGCAGTCCGTTTTTTTTGTCGCCGTTGCCATACGGAATAGCGACAGCCTCTTCCGGCATTCCAAGGTGCTCAACGCACAATGCCTCAAGGGCGCGAAAGAAACGCAACATGTGGGTTCCGCGCAAGTGGCGTCGCAGTTCCGCTATGTCAATAAAGTTTTTCATCTTAGTCAAGAGCATTGCAAAATCCGCAATCTGTCGCAGACCAATACCCACTTCAAGAAAATGGTGGTTGATATGTGCCGTGCAGTGACAAACTTCCAGCGCTGGCGTCAAGCATGGCATTTCCATGTCGCCGACACGCTCTTTGCCTACACTTTCACGCAACATTCTTCTTATCTGTCTGTTGAAATAAGCCTGACTTGGCGGATAAGCCAAGTCGAGAGCCATGCGGTGTGACTCAAACAAAACGCCGTCCATCCATATCTCGGCATGCTTCGGCACTATGCCGCCCATCTTGCCTCCATGCTCAACCATCACCCTTTCCGCCAATGCGGGATTATCAGAAATGAAGTCAACGTCTCCAGGCGTACGGTGGTCAGGATTGCAGTATCTCGCCCCTGCAATCTGTCCTTTGAAGAAAGCCACTTTCACGTTGCTGTTTTGCAGCAGCGTGCAGACGCGTTGCATTTCCCGTGCCACTTCAGCGTTTCTTCTTGCTGTTGCCATAGAATCTGCAATGAAACGCATCTTCATCTCAAACGGCGGCATCATGTCTTGCGGTAACAGTGATATGCCGTCAGCCATCAATCCCGCTACGGCTTGTTTTTCCGCAATGCGACGTACGCCGTTCCAGTCGGCATTCACCAAACATGAGTGGTTGGTTCCTGTCTGCTTAACGGCAGGCTCTGGATATTGCTTCCACAGCGCAGCCTTCAGCAATTCAAGAAAAAGTTCAATGGTATCATTCATTTTGCAAAAAGATTTTGATATATTTCATTGATTTTCCTGTCGCAGGCATCAAGTGCAAACACTCCTTGGGCAAGCTTACGCGACTGTAAGGAGATATTCTCGCGCAATGCTCCGTCAGAAATCAGCCTCGACAGACAGCGAGACAAGCCGTCCACGTCTCCAGGCTGAGCTAACAGCATGTTCTTGCCGTCTTCCGCCACATCGGGTATTCCGCCTACGGGTGTGGTGACAACGGGCAAGGCATACGACCATGCGTCGAGCACTCCCATAGGAAATCCCTCGGCGTAGGACGGCAGGCAGAATACCTCAGCATGACTGAATACATATTGCTTGCACGCACCGTCAATCCATCCCGTCCACATTACAAGATTGGAAATGCCGAGCCGTGCCGCCATCGCCTTGCCTTGCTCCAAATCTCCTAAGCCGGCAATGACGAGCGCCCATCCACAGGCCGTATCCTTGAGTTTGCAGAAAGCTCTCAAGAGGTCGTCATACCCCTTTCTTTTTTCTACCGTTCCTGCATACAGGATGATTTTTCTACCTTCCATAAATGTCCGTATTTCGTTTAGCGAGCGTAGATCATCAGCATCTCTTTTTTCTTCTTCGCATGGTACGCATGGATTATACACTACACAGGTTCTGTCCGTTATGCTTTTACTGCAGAATGCTTGCTCAACTGACGTTTTCCAAATTTTACTCAACACTATAGCCCTGTCGGCAGAGTCAAAAAGGTACCTGTACACCTTCTTGTGCTTCCCTTCTATTGAGACCAATGGCGAATAGGTGTGGAGATGTATGACAATTTTCTTGCCGAGCAACTTTGCAAGCATAACAAAGAACGACTTGCGCAACGCTGATGGAAACTCGCTGAAATGTATATGTACTATATCGTAGAAAGGTAACAGGAAGGCGTATTCGGCAAAGCCACGGAAGAAAAACCAAAGTTTCACTACAATCGTTCCGTCGCAATGTGACGCTATCCATCGACAATGCCAATCTTTCCAGAGCCGGCACTTCTGGTAACCTCTTACCACAGCCGTTATCCCACCATGCGTCATGGGCGATGTGGCAACCATAAGAACCCTTTTGCGTGCCGCCATTATTCTTTCGTTATGTTCCACAGGAATAAAGCATTACCGATGATGTATCGCCTCCACATACGTTTCGGTTCTTTCAGTAAGCGATACAACCATTCCAGACCATGCTCCTGCCACCACATTGGCGCACGCTTCACGGTACCGGCAAAGAAATCAAACACGGCACCGATAGTACCCACATGACAATGAATGTTCAACTCATTCCAGTGCGAGTAAGTCCACTTCTCTTGCTTCGGAGCCGTCATGCCAATCCAAAGCAAATCCGGGGTTGCAGCATTAATGGCATCTACTATTGCCTTGTTGTCTTCATCAGAGAACTCTGGCTTGTAAGGAGGCGAGTATGTCGCCACCTTCAGATGAGGATAATCCATAGCAACATGCTTCACTATCAAATCGAGTACCTTTTGCGAACTACCCATGAACATCACAGTCTTGGATTCTTCATTCTTAATTCTTAATTCTTCACTTTCTCTTTCGAGTTTGTCCATTTCGAAAACGAACAAGTCCCAACCTGCGATACGTTCCTTCGGTTGCGACTTTGCCTTGATCCATTTGCAAGCTTTTACGATACTCACACCATCGGGAATCAACACATCTCCATTCGTCAAAGCCTCTGCAAAGAGCCTGTCCTTGCGAGCCGTATTATACGAATGGGCATTGATTGTATTGATGAGCAATTTACCCTCAGGCAGCGAGGCGAGTTCTGCCTTGCTGCCGAGAATTGTCAATGTCTTTAATTGAAACATATTATTTTGATTTATTGTCATTTCCTTTGTCCGAAATCACATCAAAATCACTTAATGCCTCTCCCCATCGTCGCTTGATTTCCTTGTATTCTTCATCGTCCACAAACCCACGGAAAGCAAGCAGTATTTGCTGATAATAACTAATAGGGTCGGCACTGCTGCCTAAACCTTTTTAATATTGCCCAGGGCATTATTGTCAAAACGACAATGCTTTCTCAACATCGTGAAAGTCAAGCCCTGTCTCTTTAACTCTGCGTGCAAAAATGCAGCAAACTGGCGGTTGACCGCCTTGAAACTTGATTTTGGCATAATTTTAATGCTAATAAATTAAAAATTGAGTTTATAATTATAAAAACGGTCTGAATATGTTCAGACCAGCGTTTCTAACGTTTTTGTATCTTCGCATCCGAATAATTCTCCCACGGATTTCACAGATAAGCACAGATGAAATAAAATTCGTATGATTACCTCCCGTTGGTCAGTGGGTCTACGACGAGTTTCGGGTAATTCGTGTGATTCGTGTGATTCGTGTTCAAAAATATAAATCCGTGTTCAACGAATAAATCCGTGTCATCTGTGCAGTCTGTGTGAGAAAACAAAAATCCCTCCGTGGGATATACTTGTATATTAACTATCAAATGAATAACTGTATGAACGTAAGCATTTTCCAAAACATTACCAGCAAGCAGCCATTGCCTGGTTTTCTCGAAGGAGTAGCTAATCTCATCCGTAGCGATGAGAAACTGAAAGTCTTCACCGAATCGTACCGACAGACTGGTAGCAAGACTTTCAAGAGTGAGTGTCCACTCTTTGCCGTAGCTTGTCTTTTCGAGGGAGGCAAGGGCAAAGAGAACGTCACAGGATTAACGGGATTGTCTCTTGTTGATTTCGACCATATTGTGCCGCACACTGAGGATATTTCTAACGTGAACACGAATCTCACGAATAAGGTTACAACTCTTGCCGAGATGAAGGCGAAGATTATTGCCGACCCACATACACTGATGTGCTACACCACTGTCAGTGGCGAGGGACTGCGCATCATCTTCAAGTATGAACTGTCGAACATGGATGATTTTTTGAACACGAATCGCACTAATCTCACGAATGAGATTATATCTGATAAAGGTTGCAATCCAAGCACGATTAAAACAGAATTCGTGCAATTCGAGAAATCCGTGTTCAAAAAAAACATAGACAAGATTTCTTCTTATTATCAATCCGCATTTTACACTGGCAATGCTTATTACGAGAAGCTGCTCGGCTGCAAAGCCGATATGCAGTGCAAGAACTTGACAAGACTGAGCGGACTTGCCCATGACCCCGAAGTGTTCCTTCGCCCCGAATCCGAGGCGGTTCCCTTTACGGCAGAAGAAATCTCTACCGCTTCCATAGCCTACGCCAAGCAGAGCAAGGGAAACAAGCAGATGCAGCGCATCCAGACGTATTTTGATACTCTCA
>DCBP01000048.1 GCA_002314055.1 Prevotella sp. UBA1104 | reverse complement strand
CGACTTGCCTATGCTGCGGCAAAACGGCTTATGGGGACGAACAATACATACAAATACTATGTAAGCAAGACCATGGTGCAGAAGGACGGCGAATCCCGTTGGCTCGTTTTTGTCGACAAGCTGCCGAGAGCCGGTTGGGAACACCCTTGCTCTTATGTATATGCAAAGCCCGGCGACAGTACTGTTGATAACTGTATAGTCGTTGATTCTGTATGTCCTCCGTCAGATGTACGTTTTGTCCCAATCTTGAAGAGCAATGATGATACTGATAATCTTGAAAATATAAAAGTTGCAGTCGGAAAGCCTTCAACCGCCTCTGAACATACATATGCAGTGATTCTGAGTGGTGGAAATAACATAAACAGTAACAGCAGCCGTTACTGGAACGATTGTTCTTTTATATACAAGACATTAAGGAATAAATACGGAATAGACAAGGAACATATAAAGGTGTTGATGTCCGATGGTACAGATCCGGCAGATGATATACATAACGAGAACGGTTCCTTTTATTTCTCGTCTCCACTTGACCTTGATGGAGACGGAAATCCAGATATTGAATATTCCGCAACAAAGGAAAACTTACGTAAAGTAATTTCGGATTTGTCAGAGACACTTGACGATACAGACCATTTGTTCATTTATGTAATAGATCATGGTGGTTATGAATGGACAAATGGTGGGCGTCGTTCGTATGTGTGTATGTGGAATGAAGAAAAATTGTATCCTGATGAGTTGAATTCGTATCTTGACGGATGTGAGGCTGGTTATGTAAGTATACTTATGGGGCAATGCTATTCGGGTGGCTTTGTAAGTGGTCTTAAGGCAGATAACAGAATTGTAATTGCTGCTTGCGGTGAAGACGAGAGGTCTTACGGATGCGAGGAAAAGAATTTCGACGAGTTCGTCTATCACTGGACATGCGGCTTAAACGGCTTTGACGAGAACGGTAACGAATTGGAGGATTTTCCACAGGGATCCAACCATACTCTAAATAATGCTTATGCCTATGCCTGTGGTAGGGATGTATACTATACGTCACCTTTCGGCGAAATTAGGGAAACACCTTCCATAACTCTGTTTTCCGGCTCTACGGCAGAGGACCTTGCCATGGATACGATACCTAATGTCGTTGACCTATATATAACAAGTGGCAAATTGGCAAAGACACCAACTCCTGTGGCAAAACTCATGACAGTAACCGGTAAAAAGAAAATAGTCTCTCCTGTGGTTATGCCATATCGACCTACTATGGCAGATATGCAGAAAGTATTCATAAACACGCCGTTTTGGGACAATTCTGATGTTTGGGTCCGTCATCAAGATGATGGACGGACAAATTTTGAGAATCAAGCCGGATGCCTGGATTCTGATTCGTCAACTGTGTATATATACGTAAATGTAGCAAACCGCGGTGTAAAAGCATATGATACGGATAACTGTGTCTTAAAAATTTGGTGGGCACGTTCTGCCATGAAAATAACGTCGGATGCCTGGCTCGGGAAAAAGACATCAATGGCGGGAGGAGTGTACGGCAATCCGATAGATCCGAAAACAATACATGATGTAATACAGCCTGGTGCTTCTGTTATAAAATCCGTATCGAAAGAATTCAAGGACGATTTCCTTGATTACGCTCACCGTGAAGATTTTAACATGTGTGTTCTTGCTTACCTTACATACGATGTACTTGACGGAGATCCCAATTTTACCGATGACACTCTTAGAATCCCCGCTGTTTGGCGTACGAACAAACTTGCCCAGAAAAACCAGACAACATTGATATGGGAAACTTTAGGCCAAAAGTTTAATGCTACTGTATATGTCCCTTACGAACGTAATTCAAACCCTCTAAGCATAAGTGTAATACCTTCATCAGATTCAAAGAGCTTGTTTAAGGACATGAGAGTCAACATGTCTGTACCCAAAGGCGCAGTAAGCAATTGGACTCCTACCTATTCCATGACACCGTCGCAGATGAAGACCGTTTCAACAAAGAAATTAACAAATGTTGCTTTATATGACAGTTGCAGTGTCAACAATATAGTTTTGTCTGGAAAGAAAGCCTGTGCTATTAGTTTGTCAGCAGTTCCAGACGCTACTGAGAACTTGGACGGCAGCAAGGATTATAAATTCAGTCTTGCACTGTTTGATGATGAAACTGGTTATCTGCTTGGTGGTCAATCGTATGTAATACACCGTGGTCCGAGAGAGAAGATAGACTTCAGTATTGACAAGACCCTAAACTCCGGCAATTACACTCTGGAAGCTACAAACGTAAGTGAGGATGTAGAATACCGTTGGTATGACGGTCAAGGTAAGCTCGTTGGCACAGGCAAGACATGCTCAGTTCCTGCAAGCGGTGCTTCCAGTACATATACGCTTGAGACTGTATCCAAGTCTGACGGTGCAGTGGCAAGCAAGGAAATTTCGGTGGAGCATGTCTCAAAAATAAGTAGCGTTAAAGCTGACGGAAAAACGCTTGACATAAGCCTTTCTTCACCAGCTGCTCCAAATACATCCCTTAAAGTTTTATCGGCAAACGGAAATACTCCAGTGTCGTCGATATCTGTTGCTGAAGGTGAAGAACGATGCATAATGTCGTTGCCGGATACAGGTAAAGGTGTGTGTAGCGTAACTCTTTTGGAAAATGACAAGCCTGTTGATAAGGTAAGTTTTTCAAAGTAAAATGGTTGACGGATACAATATTCTATGAGTGATATCGTTATAATAAAAAGGTTAATAAAACAATTGTGCTTATGAAAAAATATATCGTTATATTCGCAATGTCTGTAGTTGCTGCTTCGGCTTTCGCAGACAAAATAGTCAAGAATGTTTCGCTAAATTCATCGACTGGGGAGACGTTGACAAAACTTGTAGGTGATGAGAAATTCACAATAGATTCCCTCGTTGTAAGTGGATGGCCCGGCACGGACGACTATGCCACCATGCGTACGATGTGTCAAGAGGGTCGTCTACGTGGTATCGACCTTTCCGGTGTCTACAATGAGTCAATCCCTGCTGATGCCTTTTATGCCGGCATCCCGGCGGATGGAATCGGAATAGTTAAGGAGGTAAACCTGAACTATATAACTTTGCCAAAAAAAATACAAGAGATACGTAGCCGTGCGTTTTCTGGTACGCATATCCGTATTTTGGATATCAGTGCAACAATGATGAATATAGCCGACGATGCTTTTTCCAGCTGTAATGAATTGAAGGAAGTAATAATTCATTCACCTTATGTTCCTGTAAAATTTATTTCCTCCCAAGTCTTTTGCAGTGTGCCGTCAGACGCGGTCCTTTTTGTTCCGCAAGGCTATAAGGTAAACTACGAGGGTGATTCCCGTTGGAAGTGTTTTCGCAGCATAGACGAAAAGGATGACCTGTTTAGGGTTAAGTCCGTAGACTTGAGTCATGGTTCACTTGAAACGGAGCTTGGCGACGACATGTATACAGTAGACTCGCTGTATATAACAGGTGAATACCACAAGTCCGACAACGAAGCACTCGTCAAAGCTGTTATGGACGGTAAAGTTCGTGGCATTGACATGAGTTGTGCTACGGCTGAGAATAATCAATTCGGGGATTTGTATTATTCCAAGCCAGGCTATGAAACTGCTGCCAGTGTGCCTGGACTTCGTTATTTCCGTTTCCCAAAAGGATTGAAAATGATTCGTGAAGCCTGGACGAATGCGAATTTCTTGGATTTCGACTTGCCTAAGGGACTGACAGAAATAGGCAGAAGTGCATTTGTAGGATGCAATATGGCATGTGATATCCACATTCCTGAAGGCGTGGAAAAAATATCGCAATTTGCCTTTTCTGATGTTGAAGCAGGAGAAAACCTGTATCTTCCGTCTACGCTAAAGACTGTAGAATTTGCCAGCATAGAACTTTCCGTAAAGAAAGGAGAGAAATTTAATATTTTTATAGACAGTTTTGTTCCTCCGGTATATGATAGGGCCGGATGTGCTCCAGTCTGGACTGAGACACCGTTTACAAGGTCTTATGAAGATAATATACCTGACAACTTTACGCTTTATGTTCCTGTTGGTGCTGCTGAATCATACCGGGTAGACAAATGCTGGAGCCATTTCAAGAACATAGTTGAAACCCCCGACCTCACAGGTGGCACGAGCGGTATCGCTGCTACTATTGCATCTGCAACAAAGACAAGCGACAACCGCATCTACTCTCTCGACGGCAGATACGTCGGCACGGACATGAGCCGGCTTGGTAAGGGAGTGTATGTGGTGA
>DCBP01000096.1 GCA_002314055.1 Prevotella sp. UBA1104 | reverse complement strand
TAGAATTAACAGAGTATTGTTTTATATGATTTAAATTTTCTACAAAGGTAAATATTTTTCTGATTTTTTCCAAATTGAAAGTTATTTTGTAGACCTCTCCCCCTAACCCGTCGACATCCGTCTTTGGACGCGCAGCGGTGAAATCCAGTTCTGGCGCCGTTGCATCTCACTAAAATACGACTTCTACAAAGGCACAAGACGAATGAAGCTGCTGGACTCTAATCAAATCCGGCAGCTTCGCGATGTGTGCATCTTTGAGGTAGATGGTTTACAAGTATTTTTATAATTTTGGCAACCATTTTATTTATTTTGGTAGCCATTTCAAAGATAATTTCAAAAATAATATGTATCTTTGCACCACAACCAATTAAATTCAATTATTATGGTAGTAGTTAGCACAAGAGACTTCCGCACCAATCAGACCAAGTATCTGAATTTGGCGAAATCGGGCGAGCACGTTGTCCTTAAATCGCGTGCCGGTAGTTTCCGTATATTTCCAGAAGACAGCAAAGATACTATTGATGCCCCTCGTGACTTGATGAAAGAGCTTAAAAACGCATTGACCGAAGTGAAGGAGGCCATTGCTGGTAAGCGTGTACTCCAATCCGCAGACAGTTTGCTCGATGAGTTGTAAAGATAATAATATTGAAATTTCCGTTTCTGATGATTTCGCACGACAGGCGAAACGCTTTGCAAAGAAATATCCAAGTTTCAAAAAAGACTATAAGAATTTCTTGGATAGCATAAAGGAAAACCCACTGCAAGGTGTTGAAATCGCCAAGAACATACGCAAAATCCGTATGGCTATAGGATCTAAGGGGAAAGGAAAGTCTGGTGGAGCAAGAATTATCACGTTCAATGTGCTAACCGACATTCAGAATGGTCATGTTTTTTCCTCCTTATCTACGACAAGGAGGAAGATTCTACTGTCAGAGTGAATGTGGTTAAGCAAATGGTGCGTGATATGGGATTTGATATTGAATAAGCATAAGAAAGGAGAGTCAACACTACAATATCCACTCTGAATGGCATGGAGGTGTATATGTAAAAAGGGATGCTCCACACAGAACATCCCTCAATTTAACTAAATCGCCCTTTCGAACATGTCGTAAACTTCGCTATTTTTTACTTATCTTTTCCAATATATCAAAAATTGTTACGCTTGACTTGCCGTATTTTTTTATATCTAACAATTCATCAATATTAATATTGCCCAGCATCGCTACAAAGGATAGTAATGACTGTAATTTTATATCATTATTAATCAGTTCACGATTTTTGTCACTATCGCGCCCTAATACAATTGGCTTTTTGCTCTCGTCATATTCAAATACACTGTTGCCAACCGCCTCTGTTACTTTCCTTTTTTCTTAACAAAAGGATATGAAGGCTTTTGTCGTTCCTCTTACAAAAAATCAGCTCCTATAAAGCCATTTTTTCAGAAACACAGACATTAAAGCTAAATTTGGAGGACGTGTAACACCCTTTCAAGTGAGCGTGTAACACCATGTGTAACACCTTTTTGTCGCATTCTGTCCAATTCTGTCCAATTTGCCGATTCAGCTCCGACGTTAAGCAATATGTTTGACCCTTAATTGACGAATGGCATAAATGCCTGATATACACGTAATAAACAGAAAAAGAGGTACTTACTTGCGTAAACACCTCTTCTTGAAACTTAATTAATTTGTGACTCCGCTGGGATTATATCCAATCCTTTACACCTTTTGTATAAAGTCTTAGCTCTCAGCAGTTTATCTTAGTCTCAAAAAATCATTTTTTTAATTAAAACACGAGTGTAACAAAAGTGTAACAAATTTACTTTTGCGACTATTTTACTTCTCCCATATCAGAGATTCATAAAATTCAAGTATTCCTATTATTTAAAAGACCACTCTCAGCACCGCAGCATACTTTTCTGTACTTTGTGATACTGTTATGAATTGTTAAAGAGTTTGTTTGTTCATAAGATTTATTTAAACTTTCTGAAGTTTTCTTTTCATTTTGCCATACTTTTGCCGACGTGTTTTAATAATTTATGGTTAAAAAGCTTAATTCGGTAGTTAAATCGATAATATAAAAAAACAACTCTAAATAACAATGCAAAGGTACGAAAAAATCACCACATGACATAGTTTATGATGATTTATTTTACTTATATTTTCGTCGAACCTTATCCGACTTTCGCTACATGAAAACCTATTAACTAACCTAAAAACAAATTTATCATGCAACAAATCGAAAAAATGACAGAATGGATTTCCAGCATTGAAGTGGATCAAGTGAAAGTCGGGGAAATTGACTTTAACCTTGTGCCGAGCCTACGGACTCTTGTTACTAGATACAACAACACAAGAGGGAGGCAGAAGAACATTTATGTTCACATGAGTTATGTTTACAACGACAGCGCCGCTGTTCTTGTCAGTGAGTCTAGAGACAATTATGAATACAACAAATCAAATATCAATTATGCAAAAGAATGGAAGAAAAAAATCCCAACTCATTTCGATTGACGACATGAAACAGATTGTAATCGATTCGGAAGAGCAGGTCTGGACTGTTGAAACTCTGGCGCAGATGCTTGGCATCTCGGCGCAGGGAGTGAGAAAGAGAATTCTTAAAGGGCTTATTCCGGCTCATAAGGAAGGAAGACTCTGGTATGTATTGAAGAGCGAATACATAAGCAATCTTCGCTCTAAGTAGAAACATCTATAATAACTCTAAATAATAAGCCCCTGTCCCCGCCACTGTGAAGCTCCGGGAACAGGGCATTTTAATACCTTTATTATGATAAGACAAGAAATTATTGACAACATACTTGACAGGATTGACATCAAGGACATCATCGGGCAATATGTGTCGCTAAGAAAGAGCGGAACAAGGTTCGTCGGGTGCTGTCCCTTCCACCAGGAGAAGACACCTTCTTTTTATGTCTTCCCACAGACCGGCACTTTCAAGTGTTTCGGATGCGGCAAGGGAGGTGATGTCATTTCCTTTCTCATGGAGCACGAGAACATGACGTTTGTCGAGGCGGTGAAGCATCTCGCAAGGGTGGCTAATATCGAGGTCGAGGAGCAGCAGGAGAACGCTGACGACAAGAAGGAACGATTACAGCGTGAGGCGTTGTGGATTGCTAACAGGCAGGTGGCGGACTTCTACCGTCAGCAGTTTCTTCTCTCCAAGGAGGCGCAGTGTTACGCTTTTCATCGGTGGGGAGAGGAGTACTGCACGATGAAGGGCATCGGGTTTGCGCCTGACGATGGGCATGCGCTCGGCAAGGTCAAGGTGAAGAAGGATTTCCTTGATGAGTTGGGGCTGTTCAACAGGAAGGGCTATGATTTTTACCAGAACAGGGTCGTTATTCCGATTGAGGACCGCTTCGGGCACGTCATTGGTTTTACCGCCCGGTGTATGGATGATTCGCAACCGAAGTATCTGAACAGTGCGGAGTCTGTTATCTTCCATAAATCTACGGTGCTTTTCGGCATCCGCGACGCTTGGCGAACGGCGTGCAAGCAGGAGAAGATGTTTCTTGTCGAGGGGGCTCCGGACTGCATGAGGCTCCAGTCTATCGGGGTGCTTAACACGGTGGCTGCGCTCGGCTCTTCTTGGAACGAAAATCATTTTAGCATCATCAAGCGTGCGGCGAGTAAGGTGTGTTTCTTGCCGGATGCTGACATTCCCAAGCAGGGGGAAAGGTTCGGGCACGGCATAGAGGTGGTGATGAAGGCAGGGAAACTCGCCATGGAGTGTGGGCTTTCGGTTTCTATCAAGGAGATTCCGGACACGGAAGAAAACCGCAAGCAGGATCCGGATTCGTTTTTCACAAGCATAAATATTTTCAACAGCATCGAGGAGCAGGACTTTATTCTTTGGCTTGCTGAAAAACTTTTTCCTCTTAACAACACGACTGAGGAGCAGCGTCAGACAATACGCGAGATTGCTTATCTTCTTTCGCTTATTGATGACGAGACGGGTATTTCTATGTATATTGCGAAACTATCGAAGTTTTATTCCGGGCGCACGATTTGGAGCCAGGCGATTAAGAACGAGAAGAAGCGCCGTGAGGAGGAGGACAAGAAATCGAAGGAGAAGAACGAGTCTGACCTTAACAGGAAGTATGGCTTTTATATTTCTCACGGCTGTTACATGTCGATCACGGAGAAGGGCAGCGTCTACGAGTGGTCGAATTTTACTATGAAACCTTTGTTTCACATTAAGGACAACATTAACCCGAAACGACTTTATAAAATCAAAAACGAAATGGAAAATGAGGAGATTTTGGAACTGAAGCAGGAGGATCTTATCGCTCTTGCGAAGTTCAAGCAGAGGATTGAGGGGCTTGGCAACTTTATCTGGAAAGGCACTGAAAAGGAACTGACCAAACTGAAATCGTATCTTTACGAGAAGACGGAAACGGCTACGGAAATCACGCAGATGGGATGGCAGCGCCAAGGGTTCTTTGCCTTCGGAAACGGTATTTTTGACGGGACTAAGTTTATTGAAACGGATGAGTTCGGTATTGTCAGGTTGAAGGACAAGGGGAACTTCTATCTACCGGCGAGTTCGCAGATTTACCGCTCGGACCCGAAACTCTTTAATTTTGAAAAGCAGTTTGTGCATCTTAACCTTTCTTCTATCTCGATTCAGGAGTTCACTGAACAACTGTTCAAAGTGTATGGCGACAACGGACGCATCGGATTCTGTTTTTATCTTGCCACGCTCTTCCGCGACGTGGTAACTTCTTCGTCGGCTAACCACTGGTTCCCGATTCTCAACCTTTTCGGTCCTAAGGGCAGCGGCAAGTCGGAATTGGGGCACACGCTGCTTTCTCTTTTTACCATTTGCTACACGGCTCCGAACATTCAGAACTCTACGCCCTCGGCGCTTAATGACACGGTGGCGCAGTCGGCGAACGCTCTTGTGCATATTGATGAGTACAAGAACGACTTGGATGTGAAGATTATCGAGTTTCTGAAGGGTCTGTGGGACGGCACGGGGCGCACTCGCATGAATATGGATCTTGACAAGAAGAAGGAGACTACGGCGGTGGATTCGGGCATCATCCTTTCTGGCCAGGAGATGCCGACGGCGGACATTGCGCTGTTCTCTCGTCTTATCTTCCTGCAGTTCCCGAAGTCGGAGTTTTCGAATGAGGAGAAACTGAACTACAAGAAACTTCTTGAAATGCGGTCTCCGGGACTGACGCATATCACGCTGGAAATCCAGAAGCAGCGGAAACGCTTTGAACAGGCATGGGCCACGGCGTTTCATGATGCACAGGATGATGTGGCGAATAAATTAGGAAAGGAAAAAGGGGAAGACCGTATCATGAACAACTGGTGTGTGCCTCTGGCGGCGCTTAAAGTGTTGCAGGACTGCATCCCTACTCTTCCATATAAAAAGATGTTGGATGTTACCGTGGAGGGCATAAAGAAACAAAATGCGGAGTGCAAGACAAATGGCGAACTCGGCAACTTCTGGAATATAGTGCAGTATCTGGTTTCGGATGGCGAACTTATTGAGGGTGGCGACTACAAAATCCAATATTGCGGAAAATTCAAGTCGGACATAATTGATGCGTTTTGGCAATCGGAACACCCGGTTCTCTTTCTGCAGAAAACGCGTATCTTTAATCTCTACCGTAAGGAGGGGCGCATGGCTAACGAGAAGGTGCTGCCGGTTGATGCCCTGAAGTATTATCTTCAGAACAGTCGGGCTTACCTGGGGGAAAAGGTGGTTCGATTTGATGTCTATAAGAAGGGTGTTCTGCAATACGACATTTCAAAATTGGGTCCGGGTGGATCGGCTCCCAAACTGACAATGGCGCAACGTGCTTATTGCTTTGATTATGAGAGCCTGGCTTCTGCCTTTGGCATCAGTCTTCTTTCGTCGGCGGATGAGCCGGACGACAGACCTTTCTAATGTTTTATTAATTTCTTTCTATCATAATTTTGGTATCGCCGGGGCAGAGATGTCTCGGCGGTTCTTTTTATGTTAATGTCTGTAAATTTGGGGAGCTTTCTTTTCCTGGATTTCGTTTATGAACAAACAAACATTTTTTTTCGTACGTTTTATTTTGGGCGGAAAAGTGGTGTAATTATTGTAATTCAATGTAACACTCTTTATTTCAAGCATATAAGGGTCTATTTTTCTTGTAATTACCTGTAACTTCTTGTAACATTTATACTTTTTGTTTACATTTTACTAAAAATTTCTCTTGCTCTTATTCAAAGCATAAATAAAGCCGAAGAACTTAATTCGTTACTTCGGCTTATAAACTAATTAACTGCTACTTTTTTTCTTCTTTTGGAACTCTTATTCTACTGAGATCTTTGAAATCTTTCGCATTTTTTATCTTTCTCAAACCTGAAGGAAGTTCTACTCCTAAAACCTGCAACTTCTTTTCAAGTTCTGCAATATTCTCACTTAAATCAGTTGATGCATAATATTCAGCACTATTAATATATTTTTCAAAACTGCATAACAACTCCTCAATCAATATTTCAGCAACCTTTTCGTTATTTCCAATAGCTCTGTTTTTTCTTATTAAAAACTCTGTATCCTCTGTATATGAACCAAGCATTTTATTTTTCATGTCTTTGACATCATTCGTCATTTCCCAAATTTTGAAAAACAAAATAATTTGCAAAATACCAAAAACCAATAAAATTAAAGACAAAAATACTTCCATAAATATTATATTTTAAATGTTAAACAATTCTTATCAGCAAAGGTATTCATTTATAAACAAACTAACAAACTTATGAACCAAATGTTGTTAAATATTTTTCAAATAAGATGAATGTACGCAAATTTTCTTCTATCTTTGTGCAAATTCTTACAACAATGAGCGACTATCACGTTTACATAAAACTTCCGAGTTATCTCCGCCAGTGGTTTATCCACCGTCACGGAGGCAACGAGCCGGTGCGCCTTACGAATGGCTGCATCGAGTCGAAGTTGCTGAAGCTTGCTCTTACCAAGCAACCGCCCGGCGGTTTTTTCCACTCTCCGCAGAAGGATGAGGTCGCAATTTGTATTCCCTACTCCAAACCGCTTGACCCTCGGACGTACAACCATATCACGGATACGGGGAAACGGGCGCTTGTCGCTAACATAAAAAACTCGTTTGACGTGGACTGCTGGAACTTCCTTCATGATTTCGGGGTTATCGGCAGGCAACAGAAGGATCTGATTTACCTCTTTATGGAGCAGCGCGGCATCACGGAGGATGGCTCTTGTTGGGATTCTATCGCTAAGAATTACCAACGGCTTCGTAAGAATTATCTCACTAATGAGTGTAAGACGAAAAAAAGACAACGACTGAAAGGGTGATTTTTCGGTTTTACGATTTTTTGAAGAAACGGCAGAATTTTATTTGAATTTGTATATATGAACAGACTTCCAGGCATCAAGACTATAAGATATGTGTTTGCTGACTCGCTTCTTGCAAACATATTGCAAAGGGCGTTGGCTAACGTCCCTGTGGCGGTCTTTGCCGATGCTGTTCCTGTCGCCCTTGTCGGGGATGCTATCTGCGAAACGGATTCGCAATTCCAAAACAACGGCTGCATTGAAAAGGTGCAACTCTCGTTTTCTTCGCTTGACTCTCTTCCAACTCATGCTCATATCTGTTTCATCATTGAAACGGTGAACGGCAAGACTTTTCTTGTCGGAACGAAGGAGCATCCCTTCCCAATCGTCAAATTTTCGTCTACTTCAGGCTCTCTCGACAACGAGAAGGCGGTGAACAAATTTGCCGTTTCTTACTCTAATTCCATGGCTCTCATCCCCTGTTTTGCCTGATTTTCCTTGATTTTTGTAACATCTTGGGGCGTTTTGTAACTGTCTGTTACATAACCCACAAACTTATTTTCTTGATTTTCAACTACTTACATTTTCAAAACGCTTGTTACAACTATAACGGCCAAAATCTGTCCAAACTTTGAGAAAAAATTTTTTTGCTCTTCTCCTCATTCCAAATTTTAGTCATCGACCAATTCATTCCTAATTCCTCTTTCCTAATTCCTAATTATCAAAAAGCCTGTCTTTTTGATATAATATATAATAAGGTATCTTTGCCCCACATCAAACAATTTATCATGGCAAAGACCAAATACAATCTTCACCTAAAGGGATATGTCGGCGGTTGGGACTTCGATTCTGACTATGTCGATTTCATTCTTAACAAGAACACTGACAAGGAAGTGTCGGTTCTTATCGATTCTCTTGGCGGCAACCTCTCTACTGCGCTTTCCATTTCGTCTGCTTTCAGGCGGCACGGCAACGTTCATGCTCATTTCGTCGGCATGAACGCCAGTGCCGCCACCGTGGCTTCCATGGGTGCAAAGCACATCTCCATGGACCGCTCGGCGATGTATCTTGTGCATCAGTGCAGCCAGGCGTTCTTTGAATGGGGCAGCCTGAACGCCACGGACATGCAGAATCTTATCGACAACCTCACCAAGCAGAAGAATGACCTCGACAAGATTGATGCCAACATCGCCGCTATCTATGCCAACCGCTGTAAGAAAAAATCGGCGGATCTTCTCGCTCTTATGAAACAGGGCGGATGGCTGTCGGCGCAGGAGGCTCTTGAATGGGGCTTCGTGGATGAACTCACGGAGTTTGACGACGAGCAAGCTCCTGTCATTACCGAGGCTGTCGTCGCGGACTGCACCGCTCACGGTATTCCGCTGCCGGCAAATATCTCTGATAAGACAAAGGCTGACGACATCAGCGCTTTCAAGCGTTTCATGCAGACCATTGCGGCGGCGTTCCACTCGAATTCTAAGGATAACTGCAATAACAATACTGAAGCTTTTGACGTTACCGACACAAATAATGCTAATGATATCAACAACTCTAACAACAGCTCTACTCTTATGAACAAAACTTTCAAGTACATCTGTGCCATTCTCGGTTGCGAGGCTCTCGCTTCCGGGAATGACGCTTTCTCTCTTTCTTCCGCACAACTCGACTCTATCGAGGATGCCTTCAAGAAGAGGGAGGAGTCTATCGCCAACTTAAAGAAGCAGGTCGAGGACTTGACTAATGCTAACAACTCTCTTCTGGAGAAGGTCAACAAACTGCCGGCGGACTCTACTAACAACGTCGTCGACAATAAAAGCGGCGCCAATTCCGAAAAGTCTGACATCGAAAGGTTCTACGACACCACAAACTCTGCTAAGGCGCTCTTTGACTCGCTTCCGTAACAATACTTTAGCTATATCTTTTTCATATTTTTTTGATTTTAAGTTTAACTTTCCCTCTTGCGCAACAATCGTAGTGCGCAGCCCTTCCCTCCCTTCGGGAGGGTCAGGGTGGGTCTTTATTTAAAGTTCCTTTATGCTTAACTCTAAACTCTTTAACTCTCAATCGCCAAAGGCGACCAATTCTTCATTCTTAATTCTTAATTCTTCATTTATATATGGCAGGTAAACTTTCTTTTTCTCTTGACGAATACAAGGACGCGGCTCGCAAGTACCGCTCTGACTTCCTCCGTCTTCCGCTTATCGGTTGCGAGGAGACTCTCAAGTTTATGACCGGGCGACCGGGAATCCGTTACAAGGAGTCGGTCGGCTCGCTTAACGGATCGGCGCAGTTCGCTCCGTACTCGCCGACGCGTAGCGAGGACTTTAATCTTCAACTCGACTTCCGCACGCTGGAGACGTTCTTCGGCTCGGTGGTTGCCAAGTTTGAACCGAACTCGGCGATTTCCACGCTTCTCGGCACCGGGGCTACTAAGGGCGACGGGCAGAAGTCGGCGCCTACGGCTCGCGAGGTACTTGGTCTTATTGCGAAATCTCTCTCGGAGCATCTTAATGATGCTATCTGGAACGGTGTGCGCAACAGTAGCGGAAAGACTACGCATGATCTTTTTGACGGTTTTGACACTATCACCAAGAAGGAGGTGACGGACGGCAATCTGGCTGTCGCCAACGGCAATTACATGAAGCTCACGGAGGCTATCACTTCGGCTAATGCGGTGGACATCGCCAAGAAGATTCTCTTCTCGCTGGATCCGCGCCTACGTTCGCAGGATTTGCTGATGTACTGCTCGCAGGACTTCGCTGACAAGTACAACGAGGGGTATCTCCTTACTCACAGCGGTATTCCGTACAACACGAAATACAACCAGCCGACGGTGGAGGGCTCTAACGGCAAACTCACGCTTTGTCCGCTTTCCAACAAGACGGACTCCAAGTACATCCATATCTCCCCGAAAATCAACATGCTCTATGGCTATGACCAGATGGGGGATGTGGAATCGGTGGATGTGGAGCGTTTTGAACCGTTTGTCCTCTCTTACATCGCTACCATGTTCTTCGGCGTGCAGTTCGAGTCTATCGACAAGCGACGACTGAAGGTCGTGGAACTCTCTGACTGATAAACACCTGTCGGACTCTTCGCTGGATGAGCGGATTCTGAAGGAAAGGAAAAACGCCCAGTACTCTGCATTTCGCGAAAGCGGCGTGGATCGCCGGCAGGTTTTACCAACTCTTAATTTCCAATTGGTCGCAGACCAACCAATTCTTCATTCTTCATTCTTAATTCTTCATTTTTATGGCAACTGACATTCAAAAATCTCTCGCCTGGGCAATGGGCACTCCGGAACTTCCGGGTGTGCGTAGGCGTATATATTTCACTTCCAAGAACAATATCCTGGCTTGGCCTAAACTACCTCATGACGACATAGGACGCTGCACGGGTTCTACTTATGCAGGGTCGTTTACCATGCGTGAGGAAGCGAAATGGAAGTTTATCGACATTCTTCCTGACAAATCCCAACTTACTTCTGAAGCGCAGGGGGAACTCCCTTCCCAGACGCAACTCAACAAATTGGTGGCGCTCCACCCTTCTGTCGGGGAGGAGGCAACGGCGGCTGCGGCGTATCTCAACAACAATGACAACGTGTTTGTCGTGGAGGACATGAAGGGGAAATACCGTGTCGTGGGAAGCGACAAGTGGACGACAAAAACTACTGTTTCGCAGGATCTCGGACAGGGTGCCACGGGCACGTGCGGCACCACTATCAATGCGGAGGCGGCGGACGAGTGTCCGGCTCCGTTCTATACGGGTACTCTCGCCACTGATGACGGTGAAATCGACTGTTCGGCTTAGTGTATAATTGTATAAATGTATAATTGTGAGAATGAAGTTTGGGTTCTCAATATGAGTAAGAAATGCCGTATGAGTATAACTCTTAACTGCATAATTCTTAATCGCCGCAAGGCGACCAATTCTTCATTCTTCACTCTTCATTCTTCATTTAAACTATGATCGAGCGGACTTTACTTGACATGGGCGAGTTCTTGAATGACATCGTCGTCCCTGACTTGTCGGGTTCGCTCGATTTGCCTGTGGTCGATATGGGCAAAACTATCGAAAACAAGGATATCTTTGCTGTCGAGAAACGCAAGGCGTGGGATAAGTCGGTCGAAGCGCGCTGCGACTTCTCCCGGCGGGTCCGTCTTACCAAGCGTGGCGACGTGTTCTTCATTTCGATATGGCAGAAAACGCTTTATGGTAGGACGCTGACTGACATCAAGGCTGATGACAGTATGGTGAACTTCTTTGCCGACAATATTTCTCCGCTCATTGCGGAGATTCTCGGCGGTGATTTACAAAGTGGTTCGTGGTGTATCGTCACTACTCCCAAGCGCCGCCATCTTGTCAAGAACTTTGCCACTCGTATCAGTGAGGATATTGCCAGGCAGTTGCACATCCCGTTTTACGAGGATGTTGCTTTCTGTCATTCCAAGCAGCGCATCGGGGCGGTGTTCTCCTTGAACATTCTCCCCAAAGAACCGAACTGCATTGTCTTCGACGACTTTGTAACAACTGGCTCCACCCTCAAAGCCATGCGCAACCTCCTTGTCGAGCACCACAAGAACTGCATCTTCTTCACCGGCATCAACAACAAGCTTTAGTTTGTCGCAAGTCCATGTTCTATTGGTCTTATTAGTCCCATCAATCCTAAAATAATTGTCATCGCCCCAGTTCTCCCAGCTCTCCCAGTTCTCCCAAAATCAAATCAAAATCCAAAATTTTATTTTCAAAACAATGGACAAAAATCTCACTCTCAAACTTCAGGATTTCCTCAATACCCCAAAAGAGGAAAAGGATTGGAATGAAGGCGCCATCCTTCTCCTCCAACTCACCAACAACCCTATCATGTACCGCAACATCAGCCTTAACCCAAAGGGAAAGGCTGAATTTATCGAAGGTAAGCTCCGACAGTTTCTTAAAGCAAGGCTCGAAATTGAGCAGCATGAGGAGGTAAACGTCATGCAGCAGCAAGTAAATACCATCATTGAAGCCCGGACGGAGTTCAAAGAGAACAACCCGGCTGATGATTTTAAAGCCGGCAAGCGTGCTGACCACGACCGTCTGCCGGAGGATATTCAATCTCTTTATGTCGAAAACCTTGACATCACTCACCGCATGCGTGAACTGCATCTCCGCTTGCGTCTTCTCTCTGAAGACACCAAGCTTCACTCTGATGCCGAGCGCAAACCTCTCCTCGACGAGTTCATCTCTCTTGATAAAAAATTGCACGACAACTGGAACACTTATGACCATTTCGTAATTTCGGAAGAAACAGCAGAAAGTGCAGAGAAAAATCAGTCTGACAACACCGAACATGTCAGTTCTCTCAGCTCTCCCAGCTCTCCCACATCATCCAGTTCTCCCATTACTCCCATTTCTCCCAAGAAAGGCTCTCCCACACCTACACCACCTACCACACCTAAAAAAAATAAAAAGAAGAAATGAAGCGCAATCTCGACATCTCCACCATCCTGAAGCCTCTCTCCAACTGTCCCCACCAGGCGTATCTCTCGAACGCCCTTCAGGTGGCGGACGTCCTGGAGTGGATTCTCTCACAGGTCGGCAAATCGGAGATTTGGCAGACTTCGTTCTCCATCTCCGAGGAGTTTCTCCGCCGTCTCTTCTTCATCGAAAAGGAGGGCAACATCAAGGAGTTCAATCTCGTCCTCGACCATAAGGCGACGAACAAGACTCTCAAACTTTGGGCGTTCATCACTCAAACGATGAAGCGCACTTATCTTGCTGACAATCACTCCAAAATCTTGTTGGTAAAAGCGGAAAGTGGAGAAGTCGTCAGTGTCGTCACCTCGCAAAACCTCACCCGAGGCAACCGACACGAGTCTACTTTCATCTCCACGGACAAGGACATTTTCACCTCTCTCCACTCTTCCGTCTCTGATCTCATCAGAAATCACTCCGTCCCTCTCTCCGACCTCTTCAAACAGCGCATGACAGAAGCTGGAGCCAACAACTCTTAATCTGTATAATCTAAAATTCTTAATTAAATAACTCTTTATCGGCAAAGCCGAAAACTCTACATTCTACACTCTAAACTCTTAACTCAATATATGCAATACTCCGAACAAATCCTCACTCAAATCGAGCAATATGCCTCTATCTACGTTAAAATCAGCGATATGGCGATTATCCTCGGCATCCCTGCCGAAGTCTTGCGTCAGGATATTGCCGACAAGACTACTGATGTTTCCAAGGCGTACCACCGTGGCAAAGCATCAAGTCGTGTCAAACTTCTCCATCAGGAGATGCAACTCGCTTATGTCGGTTCTCCTCTCGCTCTCGAAAACACCCGTAACAATCTCCTCGACATGGAGGATGACGAGTAATCAATCATTCAACAACACCTAAAGCGTCCCCACCGCGCTGCCTTCCCTCCCTTGGGGAGGGTCAGGGTGGGTTATCACTATGAGCCAATTATCCATCATCGAAATCGCCAAGCAGGATCTATACACCGCCAAATCTGATTTGGAAGCAAAGTATCCCTTGCCCCAAATCGAGCACCTTCTCCGTCTCCGCGACATGGTCACCTGGTCAATCGCCAACCCGGACATGAAGGATCGCCAGTTTGTCGATGAACTGCGCAGCCGTTATAATCTCTCGCAGGTCACGGCTTACGCTGACCTTAAAATCGTTAAGGCGATTTTGCCTAATCTTGCCGAGTGTACGCGCGATTTCCACCGCTGGCGGTACAACGAGATGATTATGGAGACGTACCAGATGGCGAAGAAGCGCAAGGACACAAAGACGATGGAGAAAGCTGCTACCTCTTACGCGAAGTTCAACCGCATTGACATCGAGGACGAGCAATCCGTTCCGTACCACATGATTGTGGTGCAACCGTTCTTCCCGACAACCGACCCTCGTGTCGTGGGCATCACTCCCGTCCCCAACATCGACGAGCGTATCCGAAAACTCACTCACGAGCTTACCGCATCTCACCCCGATACGGAAAACATCGAATACGAGCAAGCTGATTTGGTTTTGGATGACATCTTCAATGATAATACATCACCTACCGCCCCTACAACACCTACCTCACCTACACCACCTACCACACCTAAAAAACAACAACAATGACCAACAAAGTTGACACCACACAATGGGACACCGAAGCCAAGCTCCACACCAAGCGTGTCTACTTCAACAAGCCCCAACTTCTCACGCAATACATCGCCGCCAAGACTACCGTCATTGTCGCCGGGCGGCGCACCGGCAAGACGGACTCCATCGCCTCGCCTTTTGTGCTCCGCAACATGCAGCGCATGCCGGGTTCGACGGGCGGCATCGTGGTGCCGACTTTCAAGCATGGTCTTACAAACACGCTCCCCGGTTTGCTTGCTGCGTGGAAGCGGTGGGGATACATCAACGGGGTTCACTATGTGGTCGGTCGCAAACCTCCCAAGTCTTTCGCTAAGCCCATCACTGAACCGGCTGACTACGAGCATGTAATCACCTTTTATAATGGCAGTGTCGCCATCATCATCAGTCAGGACCGCCCCGGCTCTTCCAACTCCCTCACGCTGTCTTGGCTCCTTATTGACGAGGCGAAGTTTATTGACTACAACAAACTTAAAGACGAGACGCTGCCAGCCAACGGCGGCATCCGCTCGTACTTCGGACACCATAGTTTTAATCATAGTATGATGGTGCTCTCGGATATGCCGCAGACCACAAAAGGCTCGTGGTTCCTGCATTACGAGGATAAGATGGACAAGGAATTGATTGACACAATAAAGGGTACTATATACAAGATTTGGCAGACCAAGGAGCGCATCGCCACGCTCAAAGAGCAGCAGCAACCCATTCCGGCATACCTCCCCAATTACCTCAAATGGCTCGACCAATCTCTGAATAAAATGAGAAGTGTCGCTGTCTATTACAAGGAATACTCTACTTTGGAAAATCTCCAGCTCCTCGGCGAGGAGTACATCCGCCAGATGAAGCGCGACCTCACGCCCAAGACGTTCCAGACTTCTATCCTCTGTCAGAAGATCGGCATCTCGCATGACGGATTCTATTCTTCTATGCAGGAATACCACAAGTATGATGCTTCGGATTTCTCTTACCTCGACTCTCTCGGCTATGAAAAAATCATCAGCGAGGCGCAGCAGGATCTTTACTCTATCCATGCCAACAGTCAGTTTTCCACGCTCAACAGCTCTCTTGACTGTCGCACGGATTCTGACATCGACCCAATGCAACCGCTTTGTATCGGTATGGACTACAATGCCAACATCAACTGGATTGTATGCGGTCAGCCGCGCAATAATCGGATGAATATCCTCAAATCTTTTTATGTCAAGTTCGAGCGTAAAATCCCTGCGCTCGTTGCCGACTTCTGCACTTACTACGCTCCACATCCTAACAAGACAGTCATCTACTATTACGATGCCACCGCCCTTGGCTCCAACTATGCCGTGAACGACCAGGACTTCCACTGGGTTGTCGTCCACGAGTTTGAGCGGCATGGATGGCAAGTCATTGACGTGTATCTCGGAAACCCGATGCGACACGATGAAAAGTATCTCTTAATCAACCAAGGCTTCGCCGGCAAGCAGCGCCTAATGCCTTACTTCAACCGCCAGAACAACGATGACCTTATCTTAGCAATCCAAAGTGCCGGAGTGGAGCGAGGACGCAACGGCTTCCGCAAAAACAAATCCATGGAGAAGCAACCGGAATCTGAAGAAGATCTCCTCGAGCACCGCACCGACGGCACCGATGCCTTCGACACCCTCTATATCGGCTGCGAAAAGTTCCCACAGCATGATTTGTACCCGATTGCTATTGGTGGAGTTAGATAATATATATATCTTTGCAAACGTAAATCCCAAACGAACATCATTATGGAGCAACCTATCTATACAATCAATAGCAAATACACTTTGGATGAGTTTTTGCGGTATAACAAGTTTATTTTGACAACCAGGTATCATCTTAAAAGACAGCATTATACATGTTATGCTGTTTCTTTCTTGATTTTGTGCGGAATTATAGCTTCGGACATAGCATCCTATGCTGATCACCACACATATCCAATAGCTTCCATAATTGCCTCTCTTGTTTTGGGCTATGTGAACTGGAATCTCCACACTTCAACTGACAGAAAGGCAAAGGAGGCTTATAATAAGAACACATTGACCAAAGGTTCCCCTTACTCATTGTATTTTTATGACACATACTTTGTTTCGACAGTCAATGGCGATATGAGCAGGTCAAAATTTCAATACAACAGATTATCTGAAATAATCGAGACTAAGACCAACTACTATATGATGACAGCTTGGAACAATGGAATAATAATCTGTAAATCAGATTGTCCACAAGGATTTGATAGTTTCATTAATGGAATCAAGGCGACCTATCGGTTGTAAATCCATTTGTGAATTTGTTTAGTACTAATATAAATAAAATAGCTATGGGAATGTTCGATGCTATTAAGAGTGCTTACTCTCATTATTTTACCTTGCATGGTAGAGCAACTCGTTCCGAATACTGGTGGTTTTGGTTGTATCAGTGTTTGGGATATATAGTTATAGCCTCTGCTTGCATAGCAGCCTCTGTCGCATTTCAAGATAATGAAGGACTTTCTTTTATTCTTGTTGGTGTATTTGGAATATTTCAAATCATACCGAATTTTACAATTCTTGTACGTCGTTTACATGACTCTTCGAAATCTGGCTGGTGGATTTTACTTCTTTTATTATCCGGTCCTGGAGCCTTTATTCTTTTTATTTTTACATTACTTGGTAGTGAAGGAGACAATAAATATGGTAAAAATCCGCGCAACCTTGATTTATAACTACCCCAAAAGTATATAGAACAGAGTAAACCTCTCCCCCTAACCCCTCTTTTCCTCTTCCCTCCGCCCTGCGCCCCGTTTCTTCGGCATTTTCTCAATGTCGTCCACCACCTTCTCCGCTTCGCTGTCCTTTGCCAAGAGCAATCTCGTGGGCGAGAGCGGCAATTGGATATTCAGCCCGAAACACTTTTTGAGGAGTATAGCGGTAAACACCTTGTTTTATTGCTCTTTCGCAACCTCTCATTCCTGTCATTGCTTCATGAAATTGGTAGATACTATTGTCAGAATTTACGGCAGTGGTAGAGCAGTCAAGACAACATCAGGAGTATTCACCGTTCATATTTCGTGAAACACCGTTTTTTTGAGATACACTTCGATATAGTTGATTATATCATCGGTAGCCGTTTTTATAGCATTACCGCCTTTCCACTTCCCTCTTTCTTTTTGTGTCTTCAATCTCATATTCTTCTTTTATCGGTCATCCTCTCCATTTTTTTAATTGGTAGACAGAGATTGCCGGATTCTTCATTCTTCACTCTTCATTCTTCATTTAACGATATTCCTTTTTCCGTATTTCCATTTTTTAATTTTTATCGTTCGAGCGTTCCACTCCTATGTGCTTTCTGATTTTTCCTTTGCAAAGTTAGCGCAAGCGGCTTGTCTGAAAGGGTCGCGCCACGGCGCTTATCCAAAGATTTTTTCAAAAGTTTTTGGGGCAGGTTTGCCTTAATCCAAAATCTTTCAAGCCCTGAAGGGTGAAATAATCTTCGTCTATCCCTTGCATACATGCCTTCTACTTGCGCTCCCGAATTGCACGTAAAAATTACAAAAGCACTTCGGTGCTTCACTCTAAGTCGAACAATAAAAATTTTAGATTATGGTTAATACAGTTTTTGAATCGGAATATCGCCTTAACAAAAGAGGTAGAAGAGTTGAACATTCAAGCAATCTCTATCAGGTTGTTATCAATGGAGAGGATGGAGAATATCTTGAATATGAGATCGAAGCCGATTCTTATGCAGAGGCAAGCGCAAAGGCGGAAATGCTCGCAGCGGACGCTATGGTTGACATCACATATATCGAAGCCTATCTCATTCATTAATCTGATTGTTTCACTTTTAAATATTATAAGTTATGAATACTCCTAATGTTATCTTGGCTGCTAAAGCCGTTAATCTTTATTCTGAAAACAGTATCTGGTTCGTTTATTTCAGCAATGACAGTAATGAGAGGTTTTACTGCAAAAGCGCGTATAAGGCGATGCGCCTTATGTTCCTCCTCAAAAAGCGTTCCGGGCTGAACATCTCTGATAATTGTCTCTCTCGCCTCTCTCACGAGATTGCTCTCGGCAAGGCTGCCGCAGCAGCCACGGAGCAGAAGGCGGTCGCCGCCACAGAGGAAATGCCCAAGAAAAGAAGGGGGCGCAAGCCGAAGGCGGAAAAGAGGGCTTAGGCGGAGGGAAGAAGTCCGAATTTCGGACTTCTTCCTTTCTTCCATCGGTCGTGTCCGTTTCTTATTCGTTTCCCCACCCACCGCCCTGTTGGAGCTTAGCGGAAAATTCTTTATTCTCCAATTTTCTTTCTTCATTCTCCAATTCTCAATCGGCTTCGCCGACAACTCTACATTCTACACACTAAACTCTAAATTCAACTTCCGTCTTTTGGTACTAACGGTTTCCTTCCTATCTTTGAAACAAAAATCACTATGCTTACTATTTCTTTCTCGCCATCCACTTTCACCTTCTCGTCGAGTCTCCCCAAGAGAATCCCCATAAGAACTGACGCTCAGTCTGTCGCGGTTTCTGTCCTGTGCTCCGGCTCGGCAATTTTCCAAACCACTCTATATCCGTTCAACAATTATGCCTATTTCTATGACCTCCGCTCTATTTTGGAGAATTATCTTACCAAATACAACAGAAGTATAACAAAGTTTCAAATCAAGGCACAGACGGATTCGGAAACGGCACAGACGAAGGAGGACAGGATCGTGGTCTTCGCTAAAATCTATCTTGAATGGTCTGCCCAAGTTTTCTTACAGTCCAACTTCCTCACCACGGCGAAGGTGTATCTCATTCCGCGCTCTGCCATCCAGTTTCTTTCTTTTATCCCAACAGCAAACAGCACAATAAAAAAATACACGGATTGTCTTGTTATGGAAAACGGAAAGTCATCGCCTACCATTGAAACTGTCGACGAGGGCACGAGCACCCCAGCTATAGGCACCAACCAGTCCGTGGACATTTCTCCCGAATACATCGCTTCCCGATTGAAGACTAAAGGGAAACTCCTTTCCTTTACCGTTCACCGGGGTGCTCTTGCCAAGACGTTTTATGTCATTGACAAGCAGCCCAACATCATCCTTTCCGTTTACAACGAGTTTATGCAATACGAATATATCTTTCTGTATTGCACTACAAAGCGCATCACCAATTTTGAACGTTCCACAGCTGTCTGCAATGGCGAAACATCTTTTTACGACGATACCACGGATTCTGAATTCGAGGTTGAAACGTCCATGCTACAATATGATGATGCCGTCCGCATCTCCACTCTTCTTCTCTCGCATTCCGTTTCTCTCGTTACGGACGTCAATGAGGATTATGGTCTCCCTATTATCATCACCGACATCACCTCTGAAATCTCTGATGCCGACAACGCCACCAACTCCATCAAGTTCAAGTACAAGTTCACCGACAACATCTTCCCGGCTAATGTCCCATCCCCGGCTAACGTCTTCACCAGTCAATACACCCCACCTTTCGATTAACAATCACCGCCCCTTTTCAATCTTTCCATCTTTCAATCTTTCCATCTTCCATGCGTAGCATCCACATCACCACTCTAAGAAAAATCCTCTCCTCCCCCGAACCCGTCGACATCCGTCTCTGGACAAAGAGCGGCGAGATCCAGTTCTGGCGCCGTTGCATCTCCCTCAAATACGACTTCTACAAAGGTACAAGACGAATGAAGCTGCTGGACTCTAATCAAATCCGGCAGCTTCGCGATGTGTGTATATTTGAGGTGAATGGTGTGGAGGTGTATATGTAATTATAATACTCCTTCTTTTATTTGTCAAAGATACCTATAACAGGAACTGTTTTCCAACCATTTTTTCGACTTTCATAATCATATGTTCCAATAAGTCTAAAATGCTTTCCTTCCGATAATTTTATTATTTGGTCATCATAATATACATTCCCTTCTGTTGCTTGAAACCTAACCACTGCCTCAAAAGCAAGATCATCACTACCTGTATCATAACATTCAGCTAAAGCACTGCCATTCGACATAACTTGAAAGACATGAAATGAACTTACATGTATTTCTTTTTGGGGGGTATCGAAAAGAATTAAACCATTTTCTACTTTTTTTTCAGTTTTACTTGTATCCTCACTTTCTTTTTCGTAATATCCTTTATTATAACCTATATCACAGCCTTGATAATATCCTACGAAATATCCACTAATTCCCCCACCAATAATTCCAATTACCAATCCTATTACACATGTCAGGATTATTTTTTTTCGTGTACTCATATTCATTTTCTTTAATAAGATTATTAATTATTTTTCTAATTTTCCATATTTTTATCAGGCTCCGCCGCCATCTCTCTTTCCTCCTCCGGCATCTCATATCTCCTAACCTTATGGTCTTCAACATAGATATGATTAATCGTGTATTCCAAAGAACGCAAAGTTTCATCTCTCACCTTTGGCTTCAACTGGCATTCCCATACAGTAATGCAATGCCAACCCATATCGGCAAGCCGTTTCTGTTCTTCCTTATCTCGCTGAATATTGCGCTCTATCTTCGCTTGCCAAAACTCCGTCCTGCTTTTGGGCAATACAAAGTATTTGCATCCTTCATGTCCATGCCAAAAGCAACCGTTTACAAAGATGACCGTACGGTACTTGCGCATCACGATATCGGGATGCCCCGGCAGTCGCGGATGGTTTACCCGATACCGGAACCCATGGGCAAAGAGATACCGCCGAACCAATATCTCCGGCTTGGTGTCCTTGCTGTGTATGGATGCCATACAACGGCTGCGCTGCTCTTTGGTCATCTTGTCCATAGGTCTATCACTAATGGTTACAGCTGACAATTATGGAAATTATGGAGATGATCAGTGCTATAATAGAACAGCCTATTGTAAGATAGGCTTTACATCTATTAAATACATGATCCTTTTTAGCTTGTATTTTTTCAGAAATTACTCCTTTTGTTCTTTCCAAAAGTAATAGTAAATTCCCGTTCGGCTTTATAATTAGACATCCTCCTATACATGGTGTTATTACATTTTCATCACATAGCATTTTTACTATAGCTTGTGAGTATTTAGGAGCAAACTTTTCTATTTCACTTTCACTGTATTCTCCACCAGACTTCTCCATTTCCTCCAATACATCTCTCAAAGCTATCAAAAATTCAATTTCCATAATATCCAACTCGTTTATGAGATTGCTCATACATTCCTTTTGTTACTATTCCCTCGCAAGCCTTTTCTAAGCTCTCAGATTCTTTACTGAATATCCAATGATTTATTGCCTGTCCACCATAATCAGACGAGTATGCTTGAACAAATGTCCAACCTTTCCCAGATAGATAATTTCCGGCATCGACCATACTATTAAATGAAATTACTTCACCTTTTTCATCAACTAATTTCTGTTTGCTCTTCAGAGTTGAAAGGCTACCATAAACAGGATCTTTACCAAAGTCAAAAACTATTTTTAGTCCTGATGATAACTCTTTTTCTGCTCCTTTTATTTCACAGAAAAATTTTTGTTGTGCACAAATGCTTGTTGCATATATAATGCCAAAAACAAACAATAATATAAATTTTTTCATTTGCTATTCATTATATTTAAAGATGCTATTATATTAGAATTTTATGATTCCTTTTATTAAATTCTTATCTAATCCAATTTTCCTCAACAAGAACGCTCTAATTATTTTTGTCAGCAAATATGCTGCATCATCCAATTCTGAATATTTAAATGAATTTTCTTCATACTCCTTTGGATGAGTAAAATTATTCCTTGTGTTAACTATCTTTTCAATAAATGTATTATCAATACCACTATCTGAAAGTAATTCATCAAGTTCCGAAATCATTTTTTTTAACCTGGGTTTTAAAGCTGTTCCTTTTTCTATTAGAGTCCATGTCTTCAGTTTATTAATTTCATCTCTCGAAATGATTTTATCCACCTTTCCTAATATACCATATATTGTGCGTGATTTTTTTGAGTTTTTATCGATTTCTTTTTCTTCTCCTTTCATATCCTTTGAAAAGGCATCAAGAGCGCTTATGTAATTTTTAATCTTCATTGATGGAGAAGAAATTGAATTTAAAGTTGTTTCTATGAAAGTGATAATTGCAACTTTATACTCTTCATAAAGATTTGTCCATTTCTTTATTATTTCAAAAGACAACTTTTCATTAAGAATGTCTGATAGTTCTGTAAATGGAGACGCATTTTTATATGTCGACATATAACGGAAGAGATGCTTCTCACTTGTTTTACAAGTAAACCGTCCTTCTTCTGTGCGGTATTCAACAAAGTCGAATTCATAGTTATTGTTCCACAATAAAAATAACAATTGCGAATATTTGTTTATTTCAAACTGAGCTTTCCCAAATTCTACAGGGCTTTTAAAGTTTAGCGTAAAGAAAGGTTTTACATTGATACCAACGGTTTCATTATCAAAAAAAGATTTATGACCTATGAATAATGATAATTCTATTTCTGAATTTTCAAATAAAACAATTGGTTGTGGACAAGAAAAGGATATTTTTCCTTCAAATAACTTTGAATCTTTGAAACAATCCTTTATCTGATGGCTTGCCCATTTGTTTAACATTTTTGTATAAAAGCAGACACTTTTAATCTTACCAAAATCAACTTTTCCTTTATAAATTATTAAAGTTTTAACATCATATAAAAAATGATTACAATCAATGTAAAATGGATTTTTTTTTAAAAAGAGCAAATTTCTTAATGACAATGTATATGTACACTCTTTTCCTTTTTCATCAGTGGAAAAGACTATACCATCCATCCTTGGAATGTTTATTCCAAGGTAATCATTATTTATTCCACTTGTTACAAAATCTATTGTCATAGATTGCTTGTCCAGTGATAGTGTGCCGTATATTTTTATATCATTTTGAGAATTTGGAATATACCATATCCCTGTGTATGAATTTGAATATTTAAAATCGAAGTCCATGCCAATAATCTTTTATTTTCTGCCAAACCACTAAAAAGGAACAGGTCTATTTATTTCTTAAATCTTATCTGTAAGTTCAGCTTCATGTAAACACTACCATCTTCCCCACGATACAGTTTACCAAACCCAAAACGGCTTCGACTGGCTCTTTCAAACCGAGTATTCTTATACAAATAGTCTTCAACATCATTCTGATTGTAGAAATGATAGCAGACAATTTCTCCATCCTTGCGGACTACGAGATAGCCACCATTGGCATCATACCGTCCAGTCCATTCCTTGCCTGGCACCATACCGAGGGCTGCACTTAGAAGCAAAACTTTCATCTTGTGGGCATAGAAATCTTCTACATTCTTGCCTTTGTAGTCAAAAGGATTATTCTTTGCAACTTCTTTCACACAATGGTCTATTGAGGAATTTGCCCCTTTACTATCAACCAACAGGCAGTCTCCAATAAATTGTGGCATACAATTATCCAGAAACTGAAGATTATTTCTGAAAACGGAATTGTCTATATCACTATATTCCAATGAGCATCCCTTTTCATATAAAGCTGACAAACGGTCCAAATGACTATTGACCCCATTAATTGCATTAATATCTTCATCACTCAACTTTGTTCCATCTACCTTATAAGTAATATTGGTGGTAGCTCCTGCATTAAGCAAAGTTGAAGCACTGCCTAACTGCGATTTAATACTGAAACCCAACAGTGGAGTCATATTCGTTCGAAGATCATGTATTACAATATGAATGTCGGCCTTGTCTGTTGAAGGTGCCTTCAATTTAGAACAGCCAATCTCGCCCATGAAACGTTCAGCTTCTGGAATTTCAAAAGCACTCTTCTTTGCCGCCTTAATTTCAGACAACAATTTTGACGATTCTTCAACAAACCTGTCCATGGAAATTCGAGCATACTCATTACCATCTTCATCTATGATAACAATGTTCTGCTCTGTATTTGGCTTATACTCGTATCGCTTGCTTTCTTCGCGAATGATATTTAGAATTGGATAATACAATTCCAACTTGTTCATATCGGCATCGCCAGCATGAACTTTACCATCACCTAACAATTTAAAAAGAGTGTATATCTCACTCCATTCTCCTTTATTTCCTGTTAATGCCATAATATTATATTTTCAGTTATTTTAGTCCCATATTTTGAGAATATTTTTATCATTCAAAGTTTTAAGCAACTGCTTTGCTGTTGCCTGTATTGCCGGTACAGCCACACTATTCCCAAACTGTTTGTATGCCGAGGCATCAGCTACAACAATTTTGAAATTGTCCGGATAGCCCTGCAAACGCGCCCACTCACGAGGAGTCATCTTGCGCCAACCTTGGCGATTTACTTCACCTTTAATCCTCGTTGTCGGCGTAAGATCCGTTTGACGAAAATCTATAACAAGGTTACTCTCTCTTCCCATACCACCTACGACAATAGCATGTGCAATACCATCATCGGGTATTATGTCATATCCGAAGCCATGACCTTTCGCCTCATGACGAGCCTTGTGCCGTTTTAGCGTTTCGATATAAGTGGTAGAAAGATAATACTTTGCTGGCACAGGATTCTCTTCACGAACATCAATCCACTTTTTTGTTACTTTTTTCTGCTCTGGATAAGAAAAATCCTCTTTCTTTATTCCCAAATCCTTTCTGAAACCAACAATGTAAATTCTCTCACGATGCTGTGGAACACCAAAGAACATTGCATTTACTATCTGTGGATCTGGAACAACATATCCGACTTCATCCAATGTATTAAGAATAGTCTTGAATGTCCTTCCTTTGTCATGTATTACAAGACCTTTCACATTTTCAAGGAAGAATGCCTTCGGCTGATAACGGCGTAATATCTCCGCAACATCAAAAAACAATGTACCGCGAGTTTCCTCAAAGCCGAGTCGCTTTCCGGCAAGAGAGAAAGCCTGACACGGGAATCCTGCACAAAGAATATCAAACCCATTAGGTATTTTGTTCTTTGTACTTTCCTTTGTTATATCTCCAAAAGGCACATCACCATAATTTGCATAATAGGTTTTCTTTGCCTGTTCATCCCATTCGGAAGAAAATACGCATTCACCTCCAAGATTCTGGAATGCCATTCTAAAACCTCCAATACCAGCAAATAAATCTATAAATGTGAATTTTGGATGCTTGGGAGCTTGAAACGGAGCTTCAAATAAATCTGGAAACAAATATGATTGATATCCAACAGGCGAATCTGACACACCTTCAAAATCAACTGGTTTGTGCTGTTTCTCACCTTTAACAAACTCATACCACAAATTTAATATGCCTTCGGCTTGTTGTGCATAAGGCATATCTACATTTTTATTTCTTAGCTGCAAATAATGGGTAATGAGGGCGGCTTGGTCTACAAAGGGTATTACATTTCCTTCATCATCCAATGTTTCTTCACCGTATATCTGAACCTTGTCGGCTTTCTTCTTACAAAAGTCAAATAATGAAAAATTTTTCTTGATAGTCGTGATCATCTTTAGTTCATTTTTGGGGCATTCTTACGAGTTCTGTCAATTCGACCTGTAACAGTTGAGATATTTGTATCAATGTTTCCAATGGCGGCTGTGATGTATTTGTACACCACTTTGAGACTGTTGAAGGGTTTACTTTCAACTCTTCTGCCAACCATTTGCTTGTTTTCTTCTTTTCGACAAGCACTAATTTTAAGCGATTAACGTCTTCCATAATTTGTAAATTTGCCGACAAAGTTAGTGATAATTAATCAATTTGTTGCTTTTGTGTAACTTTTTAACTTTACTAACGTATAAATTCATATAGAATATGTATCTTTGTCCAAATAAAACAAGTATCTCATGAAAGAACCAGAATATTTGTCTCTGCTGAATGACCCTCGGCATAAAAATGCGATGTGGGCTTGCAAGATGATACCAGTTCTTGTATACTGGGCTTCTGTAAGCAAATCACCACATACCTATGGAGATTTGTCAAGGGCTGTAGGACACAAAACTGACCAGATTGGCAAAGTGTTGGGGCTAATTGATGATGTGTTTAAAGCATTGAAGAAAGCACGTCCCGAATTTAAGGATGTGCCGACATTGAATTGCCAGGTTATAAGCAAGACGACAAAACTACCGAGCAACGGTTTCGATTATGTAAGCCATGATTACAGCTCACTCTCAGACGAACAGAAAAACGACCAAATGAAACGTCTCAACTGTGAAGCTTACTACTATGACAGATGGCAAGATGTTCTCAATGCACTTGAACTCACACCATACAATGGTTCTGACAACAAGGCGTATGAGAACACAATCCGAAAGGGAACTTTCTCTAAACATAGTTCTGAAAGTATCAAGCATAAGGCACTTAAAGAATACATCTACGAACATCCCGAATGTATTGGCATTAAGAATGTCAAGCATAAGGAAATGGAGCATATACTTTTGTCTGGCGACCGACTCGATGTTTACTTCATACTGAAAGATGACACACAGATTGCAGTCGAGGTCAAGTCAGCAATATCTGATAATGCAGACATTTTACGAGGTGTATATCAATGTATTAAGTATGATGCTATACTAAATGCAGAACAATGTGTAAAAGGAGTGCATCCCAAAACCAAGTCTTTATTGGTATTAGAAGGTAAAATGCCATTGTCCATTGTTTCTGATACCGTAGCTTTGCATGTTACTTTCATTGAAAACATAAACATTTACAACTGACGATTTATACAACGACAAAATAATATAACTTATGAAACTGAAATATACAATACTTTACTTTTTTCTTACTCTTACATTTATTAATGCTAATGCTTGGAATGTTTTTGTAAAATCGGGAAGCGAATACCAATTGAAATATTCTTCGTTGAAGGATATTTCAATAAATGGTGTTGCAGCCAAATTGGGATATGGCGAAAATTTCTTTTACACTTACATGAATTATGATGAAAATATGCAACAGGATATATTCTGTGTGCTCTTTAAAAGTTTTACATCAGACATCATTGGAATTATAACAGAAGACAATGTAAAAGAATTGTATCAACGAGATGTTAACTCTTTTCTTAAAGAATATAGTTTTGACAGGGAATTTGACGCTTATAAAATAGAAAGTTGTTTGGATCAAGGCATAAAAGAGAAAAATTTTACCATAAATTTTATTGCTGATGCAATGAAGATAGATTGTGATACAACTCAAAAAAACGGAATGATTGTTAGTGAAAAATTTAAATACAATTTATATTTTCTGAATGGGATATTAATAAAATATGAAACATCTGATGGTTATGGAAAGTGGGCGAAGGATATGCGTAATAGAGATGTCGAATATTTCAATAAAATGGTAGCTTACGCAACTGAATATTGGAAAGATGATAAGGAAAGCATAATTAATGAGGTTAATGCACAATGTGATGCACTGGCGAACTGTCCCGGAGGATTAACAAATGAACATTTGGATTCATTTGACGAGAATGGGATATATAATTTTAAAATGCTAAATGTTTTATATGCACATGACAAAGTAAATCTGCGGGAATTCAAAGATTTCAATCATGGCAATGTAACTTTTGTACAAGAAAAGAATGTCATTCAAAATGGAGAAAGTGTAAAGATTTATGTTTACAGAACAAAAAATGGAATTTTCTATTTTGATGAGTTCGGATTTTTACAAGGATGTAATCCTCTTTAACCTTGTCTTTTCCCCCACATCTCTTCGCCCATATCTTTGCCCTCAAAAAAGCAAGATATGAGCGATTTTTCTTTCATCCCCCCAACATCCGTTGCCCAGATTCCCGGCACCAACAAGGCAGCCGCCTTCACCCCCAAGACAAGTGAAGTCTTCAAGGAGGAGCACAACATCGCCCCAGTGTTCATCACTGAAAAGATGCAATACATCCCATGGGGCGCCGACAACCAGATGCCGTATAACATCATCGACCTTATCGAGTCCGATGAAACTCTCGCCACATGCCAGATGTTCAATGCCGAAGTCTGCTACGGCAGCGGCTTAGTCTACGACACAAGCTCCGCCACCGCACAAGTACAGAAGGAAGTTGAGGACTTCACCGCTGATAATGACATCGCGAGTTATTTCCTCGGCGTCTGCCAAGACTTCAAACACTTCGGTTTCGCCGTAAGCGTCATCATCCTCAACGAGGACGGCTCACGCATCGTCCGCATCGCACGCAAGCAAGCCTGTTACGTCCGCTTCGCCCCGGCTGACAAGAACGGCATAATCCCTTACATCCTCTATGCCAACTGGCGCAATACTCCTTCCCCAGAAGACATCGAGCGCATCGAGTTATTGAATCCTCAATCCCCTCTCTCGGATTTGCAGCAGCGGTTAAACAAAGGAAAAACAAAGAACAACGCTAATCAGAATTCTTCATTCTTCACTCTTAATTCTTCATTCTCAAACCGCAAGTTTGCGGTTTTGAGTCGTGTTCCCACGCCCGACAACACCTATTACCCAATCCCTTACTATGCCGCTCTTTTCAAGGGCAAGTGGTACAACATCAAGCAGCTCATCGGCATCGCCAAGGAAGCGAAACTCAAGAACTCCGCCCCAATAAAATACCACATCGAGATTGCCAACAGCTTCTGGAACAACATCTTCAAAGTCGAGGGTATCACGGATAAAGTGAAGCAGCAGGAACGCGTAAACAAGGAGAAGGATAACATCATCAACTTTCTCACGGGTATGGAGAACAGTGGAAAGGTCCTCTTCTCCACGTTCTACGTATCACCGAACGGTGAGGAGCAGCACGATGTCGTCATCAACAAAATCGAGACTGACAAGGAGGGCGGCGACTGGGCGACGGACATCATCGAGGCGGTGAACATGATGTGTTTCACAATGCGTGTCCACTCCAACCTCGTCGGCTCTGTCCCCGGCAAAACTCAGACAAACAACTCCGGCTCTGACAAGCGTGAGCTTTACACCATCGCACAGGCTCTGCAAAAACCGTATCATGACCTACTTTTCAACGTCCATCGCCTTATCATCCGTTTCAACAACTGGTCAGCGGTCAAGCCCGACTGCCCTTTCATCCAGCTTACCACTCTTGACGAGAACAAGGATGCCAAGCAGGTAAGCACCGAAAAACAGAACACTCCCCCCGACAACAAAAATGATTAGTTCTCCCAGCTCTCCCAGTACTCACAAAAAAAATTAGTAATCATGTCAGCTTTAATCCCCGACAACACCACCTTATTAAAGTACATCCCCAACACCCTCAAAGCGGTTGCCGGGGAAACGTCCCTTTACGACAAAATCCAGTACCACCTTCTCCATGCGGAAACGTGGCTTACTGACACGTTTGTCTCCACCGACACTATGTCGCGAATCAAAACTTACTCCGACATCACACCGCTTCTCCACTTCTGCCGCATCATCGTAGCATCAGAAGCCATGCTCCATGCCATCCCCCAGTTGGATCTCATCCTCACCCCCAACGGCTTCGGCATCGTCAGCAACCAAAACATCGCCCCGGCTTCCAAGGAGCGCATCGAACGACTTTTATCATCCTTGGAGAAAACCCGTGATGACGCCCTGCAAACTATCCAACCGATGCTTCTCGAAGCTCACCACTGGCTCAACTCGAAACCTTACAACTTCTTCGCCAAGACGATGTTCCCGACTCTCGACATCGTTCAGAACCTCGGTTTTAACGACCATATTTGGCTGAAATACACCGATATCCGAAACCAGCTTATCATCATCGAGGATAAACTCGCACGTGATTATTTTTCTGAAAGTTTAATGGAAACCCTTCGGAAATGTATCATAAGGAACGACTTTTCTAAATCTCCTGATTCAAATGCCTATCTGAAATTAAGCAACCGGATTCGTTCGATTGAGTTCTCAATCCTGAGAACGGGCGAATTCCCAACACCGTCCATCATCGATGCCGTCAATTTCATACGTACTTCCAAGAGCTACGTCTTCCTAGAATGGAAGAACTCTGACACCTTCAATCTCTTTAAAGACTACGGATATAAAAATAAAAAAGAGTCTAGTGGATATTTCTTCTAAAATATTTTATAATTTTGCAGCATAAATAAATTAATAATCAAGATATGAAAAAAATATTTATATTTTTCACTTTACTTCTTTTGATTGTTTCTTGTTCAAAAGACGGGTCTAATGATCCTGTTATTCCTGATGATACAACACAAGCAAATGATGTTTACTATGTAAAGTATGAAGTAAAAATGTTTGTACCAAGCCGTTTTAAACAAGTTATTTCATACACAACAGAAAAGGGACAAGAAAGCACATCTACAACATCATCAACATGGGAAGGTACATATGGACCTTTCAAAAAAGGTCAAACAGTAAGATTATCCGCAACTCCAACTGCTCAATCAAGCAAAGAAAGTACAAACTTCGTTAGAATATATGTTAGCTGTAACAATTCACCATTCGGTATAAAAAGTGAGAAGACAGCAGATAATAATAACGGACTTTCAACAGAATACACTTTAAAATAACTTTTGTCTTTTCCTCCATACCAATGCTTCCATACCTTTGCCGTATGGAAGCATTTTTCAATATATCTCTCCCCACTGATTGGCAGTCCCTCTCTGACCGCCAACTCCAATATTTCTTCCACCTCCTTTCCAAGGACTACCCAATGGAAGAAATCCAAACTATTTGCCTTCTCAAATGGGCAAACCTCTCTGTGTGTTGCCGTTTCAAGGGAAACACCCTCATCAAGCACGGCAAAAATGAAGCATGGCTCTCAACACGTCAAATCCAGTCCGCCACCGCAACTCTGGATTTTCTAAGGTCATTTCCTCCATTCCCCACACGCATCACGAAAATCGGCAAGGCGCAAGGCATCGCTGCCGATTTTCAGCAAATCCCGTTCTCCACTTTCATCGCAGTGGATAATTATTACCAAGGCTTTCTCCACACCAAAAACATCAACATCCTAAAAGATGCCGCCCCTTTGCTCTACCCAAAAATCAAGCAGCGTAAACTCACCACCGCCCATCTCTTCGGCATATTCTACTGGATTGCCGCGCTGAAGCAGTACTTCGCCCGTCAGTTCCACCACTTCTTTACAGCATCCCCAATCGTGCCTTCAAACCTCCTCGGCAATTTCCCCAACACCGCCGAGGAAGTCAAGAACGCCATGAACGCCCAGATTCGCGCCCTCACTGGTGGCGACATCACCAAAGAGAGCGCAGTCCTCGCCATGGACACGTGGCGAGCCCTGACGGAGTTAGATGCAAAAGCCAAGGAGGTCGAGGACTTCAAGCGTAGCACCAAATAGCATAATACTTCAAAAGTGTATTTGTCCTATTAGTCCCATCTGTCCTAAGCAGAACATCAGTTCTCCCATTACTCCCAGTTCTCTCATCTTTTTTCAATCTTTCAATCTCTCAATTTTTCAATCTTTCATTTTTTCAATTTTTCAATCTTTCCACTATGACGCAACAAAAGCATATTACTCCCCTCTCCCACGGGGAGGGGTTCGGGGGTGGGGCCTGGAATGCCGCCGTCTTCTTCCAAACCCTCACATCCACCAACAAATTCGCCCAAACCAAAGAATTTGTCTTCGCCAAGGTCAGCGGTCTTGACGGCTTCGAGGAAGCTCTCAACCAGCTCCAATCCGCCACCGCCATCGTCGCCGTGTCGGACATCAGTCAAGGCTACATCGAAGTGAACAACAGTCCCCACACAAGGCGAGTGAAGACTGTCTTCCTCGCCATGCGTCACGCTCTCGGCGACATGACCGCCCGACAAGCGTGTATGGACTCCATGCGCGAGTTGTTCCGTCAGTTCATGAGCAAGTTGATTTTGGAGAAAACAAGGTTAGAACAAAACAGCATCTACCTCGATCCACGTATCAGTTTCCAAGAAATAGACCAGTATTTCTTCTCCGGCTGCGCATGCGCTTTCTTTCAAATTGCAGTAGACACCTTTACCGACCTTCGTTATGACCCCACAGAATGGCAATGACCAAACCCAGCAGGAGCGCGAGAAATTCGTTCTTGCCTTCAACGACACGATGCTGAAGATATGGAAGGAGCAAATCACTCTCCTCGGTGTCATCGACACCGGGAGGTTGCTCAACAGTCCCAAGTCCCTCCCCGTAAGAGCCGATGGCAGATTCATCGAAATTGGACTTAGTCAAACATTTCTTGAATACGGCCTTTGGCAGAACTATGGCACCGGAAAAGAGGTTCCAAGAGGTAATAATGGCGACATCGGCCGCGACCGCAAGCGCAAAAAGAAACCATGGTTCTCTCGCAAATACTACGCCTCTGTAATGAACCTCCGTGATTTCCTCTCCGAAAACATCGCCAACGAGTTTGTCGGTATCGTCGCCCAAGCCCTGGACGACAAGCACCTCCGCTACAATCACTGATTGTAGGAAATTCCAGTTCTCGCAGTTCTATCATTTTTCAATTTTTCAGTTACACAAAGATTCAATAATTCTCCAATTCTCAATGGCGAAGCCACAATTCTACATTCTACACTCTAAATTCTAAATTCAATTTCGTCTTTTCTTCATCAATTCCACCAAATTATATTTGCAATAAAAAATCATGGACATCTCTTCTCTCACTAATCTAATCTCCTCTTTCCGCAACGAAACTCAAGAGGAAAGTATTTCTCCCGAAGTCCTCGGCGCGCTTCTCCAGCGCATTGCCGACGTCATCGCCAACACCGCCCAACAGTCGGACGTGGCGAGCCTTGCTGCATGGCGCACGGCGCTGCAAAATCTCGGATCAATGCTCAACGGCATTTCCATTGGCTCGGACGACCGCAACAGTGTCTTCCTCTCCCTCACCAAGTCTGATCTGAAAACGAACAGGTCGCAGGTCTTGCAAAATTCCATTTCCATCCGCCAAGCCACCACCGAACGTGCCGGGGTTATGCGTGCTCAGCAGGTAACGGATCTCAACAAGTGCAAAACGGATATTTCCGCAGTTTCCAAGGACATCACGTCCCTCCAAATATCTCTCTCCGACCTTGAAAAGAGCATCAGCAATATCCAACTCTCCATCACTTCCCTGCGCCGCGGTGCCAACCTCATGGATATCGACATTAAGCAGCTCCAAACGGACATCTCTTCTCTGAAGTCTGCCATCCGAACGCTCCAGAACAACATCAATACGTTTGCTTCCATGCGTCAAACCACCTCCGTGCATATCGAGGCGATTATCAAGGACAACAAGATTTATATTCAGGGGGCTTATCAGTTGGTCAAGTCGGGGCTCATTCCGGTAATCTTCCGTTACACGACACGTACTTCAAGACGGTGGACTGACAAGGAAAACCCGGAATTGCCAAGGGAATATCTCCCTAAACGTCGCGGATGGAACAGGTTTTTTGACTCTAAGAAAATAATCATCAACAGCGACGACACGGTTTCGTTCCGCATGGAGAAACTGCAACCTAATGAAACGAAACACCAATATATGCAAACGCCGGAAGCCCTGTTCTCTAAGGTGAAGGTCGTTGAACTCCCGGACGGAAAGATTAACAAGATCCGTATTCCTTACGGACAAAAACTCTTTGATATCCTTTACAAGTATCATTCGTTCAAGTTTGCTGTCGGTTTCTACAAGGAAACGGACTTTTCCTGGGCGTTCCGCTTTTCGGACCTTCGCACAAACCTCGCCGTGTTTAAGGTTATTGCTTGTGCAAGAGGGACTGATGAACAAAACTATGAAGTTTCCTATAACTTTTCCAAGTTCTAAGATACGAAAAATGGCGAAATGGTCTCATACCACAACGCCAAAGTATAAATGGTCTCATACCACATACCAAATGTTAATGGTCTCATACCACAAACATGACACAAAAGTAACTCTTATTCTCTGAATGGCAAAAGACAAGCAACTTTCTTCTGTTTATTCAATCAACTAATTCTTATCATCATGACTAAAGAAACTAAAGAAAACATCCAGATTACTTCTGCAATCGCTATGCTGATTGGCGGATTTCTCCTTGCCGTCGCAGGGTTCGTAGTACCGCCCACCGGTCAAATCCACGAGTCGGTCCTCGGCATTTTCGCCGAGTGCCTTATCTATGCCGGATCCATCTTCGGGGTTACCATCTACATACAAAGCAAGTACTCCGAACTCAGATCCTATCTCGACAACAAACTGAAAGAGGAGGAGAAGAAATGAGAAAGATCACCACAATCATCGTCCATTGCTCCGCAACTCCCGAAGGCAAGTCTTTCACTGTCGCCGACATCGACCGTTGGCACCGACAACGCGGATTCGCCTCCATCGGCTACCATTACGTTGTCTACCTTGACGGCAGCATACACACTGGGCGCCCAATCGGAGCGGTTGGAGCGCACTGCCAGGGGCACAACACCAATAGCATCGGAGTATGCTACATAGGTGGTCTCGCAACTGACGGCAAGAGTCCGAAGGACACTCGCACGTCAGCACAGAAGGCTGCACTTTTATCTCTTCTCAAAGAGCTAAAAGAGCAGTTTCCACATGCAAGCATCCGCAGTCATCGCGACTTCGCCCCGAAAGCCTGCCCATCCTTCGATGCCACAAAAGAATATGCAAACATCTGAAAGAATACTCTCACAACTAAATCATCCCTGAATATGAATATCATCCCATTTCTAAAACACAAGTTCTCAAGCATATCACTCCCCTCCCTTTGGGGAGGGGTCTGGGGGTGGGGCTTTATTTTTTCCGTAATTTGCCTTGCAGGATGCAAGACAGTGCGGAAAACACAGAATGATGAAAGCGGTCGGAACGCCGTTGTGCAAGCCCAATGGCAATCCGCCGAGAATCTTTCATCCAGCTCTTTAAGGCGCCTCACCGCCCTTTCCTTCGACAGCTGCGCTCTATACTTCCCACCCACCCGAAACACCAGTGAGCACTCCGATACCTCTGCGCCACTCCCTGACGTTTCTCCCTCTACGGGCAAGCCCCATAAGAACACCAAGACAAAGTCTTCTTCATTTTCCACGGCGCAGCCGTCCAAAGTAACCGTCTACGGACTTCACCTCTCCCGGAAGGTCGAGGAAAAGTCCTCCATGTACCAGCAGGAAGCGGACAGCCTCGCCAAGGCGATGCAGTCCTCATACGCAAAGGCGCAAAATACACAAAAGGAAAGCAAGCCTTTCCTTTCGTCATCCACAAAGCTCACTTTCATCATCCTATTTATAATAGGTATTATTCTTATTGTACTTCGGCGCTCCCACGCCCGAAGAGAATAAAAGGCTAAAGCCTTCAGCCAACGGCTCCGGCGGTGCATTGTTCATAGCGAGTACAAGCCACGCTGTGGCTAAGAAAACCGTGGGGCGTTCCATTGCGTTCCGGCTCTTCGTTCTTCTGTTGCGGAAAGAGTATGCCACTTCCCTTAATCCGTGCCGCAACTCTTTTCTCTGGAAGGGCAGCGGACACATCGCCGCGAGCGTCGACAAGTCCGCTGCGTCTTTCAGAGAAAGTGCAGGCACACGAGTTACGGCACGGGGTAAGCAACACACACTTTCCTTCACGTCAGCCCGAAGCACCTCCACTTCATTCCACGCCCCACGCTTTCACGGCTGCGCCGGTCCTCGCCACCGAACAATGCACCACCTCCGCTGATGATTGACGCTCCGCCCAGCCAAGCAACGCTTTCAGCGTGCTTGTCTGACCTACACGTCAATCATCAACACGCAAGCGTCAATTTCATTTCCTACATCTTCGATGTCTGTCTTTATTAAAAGGTGAACAGTGTTGCACACCCTTCACCTTTCAGAGTTGCGAAAGGACGTTGCGCTACATTCCATTACGTTCCCATTACGGGTTCCGCCTTGGCTCTTCGCGCCAAGCCGAAACCCTACATTCCCACTTCATTGCATTTCTCTCCACATCCATTCGCTTTTTGCAAGGCTGCGCCTTCACACTCTCTGCAATAAGGCAATGCCTTCATTTCCTCACAGGCTTCGCCCTTTGTCTGGTAAAGCTGCGCTTTCTATTGTCTGTCAATGCGAGAAAGCCGTCTGACTTATGGCAATCGGAGATTGCTAAAAGTCAGCCAGCACTCTCGCTTATTCAATAGGTATGGCAGAGGTGAGCATTACTTCCCCCTCAGTAAAACAAGTTTTATTGAGAGTGAAGTAAAGCCGATGAAAAGCCGATGCGCCCCCATGTCGGCTGAATACCGACAGGCGCATCACCTTTTCATCTCTCACCACTGCCGCATTACCGCCCGATGCCTCCGTCGGCTCGTGGGTCGCTTTGTTGTCCTTGGCATCATCACGAAACCCTCACTTTTCCCCTCTCGTATTCGTCCTATTGGTCATATCAGTCCTATATGTCATTCCGATACCCTTTGTCATCCCGAAAACTCCCTACTTTTCCGAAACCTTTGCCCATTTCTCTTAGTCCTCCCATTTCTCCCAATCCGAAAACATATATCTTCCCGAAACTCGGAGTGTCCCTTTCATCATTCCGAAACTCGGAGCATCCTTATGCCTTTGCGAAACTTTGCGGTCGCTCTCGCATCCCTCGCAACCTAATCCGCCTTTTCTTCCTTTTCGCCTTATTCGGAATTTTCGCCTTTTAGCGCAACTTCGGCATTTTGTCGTAATTGAGAAACTTAAAATTAACACTTGTTCACATATTCCGCTTCCTTGAAAGCCTCGGAGCGGTTCGGCAGTACAGGGCGGTCGGGGGGTCTTTATCAAGACGGGTTAAGGGAAATTCCCTTAACAATCCCTTTTCTCGTTGGTAATCAAGACGTTATATTTTTTATGTCTTAAAAAATGGCGGATTTTCTTAAATCCTCGTGCCCTTTTTGGAGCTTAACGTCTTGATTTTGCGTCTTTTTATGAATGTTCCCGTGTCGCTATTTTTGCTGTCGTATAACATTCAAATTCGAAAGGACTATGTCATCTATTAATGCTAACGCAACGGTTACCCTTACTGTAAACGGTAAACAGGCGGAGGATATGCTTGCCAAGCTCAAATCGCAAGCTTCCAATCTTGAAAAGGCTATCGAGAAGGCGGCTGCGGCAGGAAACAAGTCGCAACTGACTCGCTTGAAGAAGGAGTTGAAGGAAACGAACAGGCAGATTTCTCAAATTGAGAGTGCAAGTAAAGGAGTGGAAAATGTTTTGGCGAGGTTGGACCAAGCTTCTCCCAAGGAGTTAAACCGCACTCTATCCCAGTTAAAGCGCAGTCTTAACGGATTGGAGCGTGGTAGCGAGGAGTGGAACCGCCAATGTGAGGCTATCAAGCGTGTAAAGGCGGAGATAGCAAAAGTTAACTCGGAACTTCGGGAGAATGAAAGTCTGTGGGAACGCATGAACCGCAAGCTGAACGATTGGCAGACGGCTATCGCCGGAATGGCGGCTGCCGTTACAGGTCTTGTCATGGCGGGGCGCTCGGCGGTGAACGCTTTTGCGGATATGGACCAGGAGATGGCGAATGTACGCAAGTTTACGGGACTTTCGGCTTCGGGGGTTGCGGAACTGAACGAGGAGTTCAAGAAGATTGATACACGAACGGCTCGGGAGGATTTGAACAAACTTGCACAGGAAGCCGGAAGACTCGGCAAAACTTCACAGGAGGATGTGCTCGGTTTTGTACGTGCTGCTGACCAAATCAATGTTGCTCTCGACGATTTGGGTGAAGGGGCGACGCTTACTCTTTCCAAACTGACAAGCATCTTCGGTGACGAGGAGCGCATGGGAACGGAAAAGGCTCTTCTTGCCGTGGGTTCGGTAATTAATGAGTTGTCGCAGAACTGCACGGCATCGGCTCCGTATCTTGCAAACTTTGCGCAGCGTATGGCTGGCGTGGGGGCACAGGCGAAAATGACGATTCCCGAAATCATGGGTTTTGCAGCCGTGTTGGATAGCCAGGGTCAGGCGGTGGAGATGTCGGCGACTGCCGTTTCAAAGGTCATTATGGACATGTTCAAGGAGAATGACAAAATTATCAAGGCTACAGGACTTAATGCGAAGGAGTTTAACGAGACTCTAAAGAAAAGTACTAACGAGGGTCTTCTTATGTTGCTCGACAGGCTCCATGAACTGGGCAACATTGACGTGTTGGCGCCTGTATTCAAGGATATGGGGGAAAACGGGGCACGTGCGGCACAGGTGATTTCCGCGCTTGCCGGAAACCTTGACATGGTGCGGTGGGAACAGGAGGAGGCGAACAAAGCTTTTGCTGAAGGTACTTCCGTTACCAACGAGTTCAATGTTCAGAACACGACGGTGCAAGCCGGACTTGACAAGGCAAGAAAAGGTGTTACTGAAATGGCGGTGGCGCTCGGGCAGCAGCTGCAGCCTGTCATGGCGCATGTCATTTCTTCGACTACTTTATTACTCAAATTTATGAGCACGTCTATAACGTTCATCAAGGAGAATGCCTTTACCCTTGCTTCCCTTACTGCGGCTTTTGTTGCGTACAAAATTGCGGTGAATGCAAGCAATATAGCGTTCAAGGCGCATTATGCGTGGCTCGTTATCTGCAAAACGGCAACAATGGCTTACAAGACTGTGGTCGGGACGCTGCATGCGGCTCATCTTCTTCTTCAAATGGGACTTGCCAAGCTCCAGGGCAACTGGGTGCGGCAGTCCTGGCTGATGTCGGACCTCAAAAAACAGGGGGCGCAGCTGGCTTCGGGGTACGGCGCCATTCTTGCGGCGGTGATTCTATTGGGTACGGGATTGTACAAGTTGTACAAGCGCATGACGGAGGTGTCGCAGTCTGAAAAGGACTTGCAGAAAATACGCAAGCGTGGGCAAGAGGGAATTGTCGAGGAGAAGAACAAGATAAATGCTCTTCTTGCCGTGGCGCGTGATGAAACTCAGTCATTAAAGGATCGCCACACGGCGATTGATGCGCTGAACAGGATTATTCCCAATTACAATGCGCAGCTTGACGACACGACAGGCAAGTACAAGGAGAACAAGAAGGCTCTTGACGATTATCTAAAGTCTTTGACCCGGAAGTATGAAATTGAGGGCGCCAAGGACAAACTGAAGGAAATCGGCAAGCAGCGTGCGGACCTCGTCATCGAGAAGCAGGAGAGGAAGAACAAACTTGAATACGAGGACAAGCACAGGGTCGTGACGGGCGACAGGCTCGGCGGCATGGCGGCTTCGGCTCAGAATACGGCGCTGAACACTCGTATAAGGAACGGCACGAAGGACATTGACAAAAAGATTGAGGAGCTTGACAAGCGCGAGGCGGTCATTACAGGTATATACGGCAAGGACATCGCCAAGGATGCGGCGGAGGAAACGAAAAAGACAAGCGAGGAAGAAGAAAAACCTACCCAACCTACTACACCTACATCACCTACAAAAACCGACAAAGGAAACAATGACGCCTTAAAGTCTGAAAAGGACTGGCGGACACGGGAACAGGCTCTTAACCGCATTGCCTATGCCAAGGGGGAGAAGGACTATGAGGAGTACACGAACCGCATGACTGAAATCGACATTGAGTATAACGAGAAGGTCATGGCGAACGGCAAGGCTACGACGGAGCAGAAAATGGAAGCGGAGGCGGCTTTCTATGAAGCCAAGAAAAAGTTGGTGGACGACAAAAATACACAGTCGGCTAAAGAGGAGAATGACTATTACAATGAACTTGTTGCAACCGAGAAGCAGAGGTTCATCGACGGCAAGGTGGACCAGAAAACGTATGACGATGCGCTCGAACTCATGGAGCTGGAGCATCTACGACGTTTGACCAAGGTCTACACGAAAGGGTCTAAAGAGCAGCTCGCCGCGGACAAGACTTATCAGGACAAGCTTGTCGAGAACCAGAAGAAGCGCATAAAGGAGACGGAGGAAAACGAGAAGAAGCACCAGAAGGAACTCGCAAAAATCAAGGAGGATTTTTTCGGCGACAACAAGGGGGAGAAAAAGGAGAAGTACACTAAGGAGAGTAATGCGCTTGACGAGGTCTACCGCAACGAAATAAAGGCTGCAGGCGATGATGCGGAGGAAAAGCTGCGCATCGAGAAGGCTTACCAAAAAGCAAAGGTGGCTCTCGCAAAGAAGTACGGACAGGAGTACAAGGATGAAAACAGGAATGTTCTACAGGGTATGGCGGAGGATGTTACGGAATGGCTGAAGTCTGACTGGGGACAGGCGGTAACGGGGTCTTTCGATACGCTGACTTCGGGGATGTCGTCGATTTTCTCCGGCATGACGTCGCTCATTCAGGCGGAACTGGAGATTCAGACTGCCGCCATCGAGAAGCGGTATGACAAGGAGATTAGTCAGGCGGAGGGCAACAACTACAAGGTGAAGAAGCTGGAGGAGCAGAAGCAGAAGGAACTCGCCAAGAAAAAGAACGAGGCGAACAAGAAGATGTTCACGATGCAGGTATTGCAAGCCGTGGCGCAGACGGCACAGAATGCACTGTCGGCTTACGGATCCGCTGCCGCCATCCCTATGGTGGGTTATATTCTTGCTCCTATTGCCGCGGCGATGGCTATCGCTGCAGGTGCCATCCAGATTGCGGCTATAAAGAAGCAACAACAGGCTTCGGAAAGCCAGGGGTATATGCGCGGTGGTTTTACTCCTTCGGGTAGGGTTGATGAAGAAGTCGGCATCGTTCATGCCGGAGAATGGGTGGCTTCGCAGGAGATGCTTGCTTCTCCTGTGGCTCGACCTATCATCAACGCTCTGGACTATGCGCAGCGGACCAACACCATCGGATCCTTACGAGCCGATGATGTCAGCCGGTCTATTGCGCCTAATGTATATAATCAGAATAAAGCACAAAGTCAGCCGGTCATCGTGCAGCAGCAGTCGGACGGACTGGCTACGGCGGCTATTGTACAAAGCACGAAAATAATGAGTGAATACACTGAAACCATGTCCGCATTAAAGGACAGGCTCAATGAGCCGTTTGTCACGGTAAACACGGTCACCGGAGACACGGGCATCAAACAGGCACAGGATGAATACAACACGCTTATCAGAAACAAAACACCTAAATCAAGGAGGAAATAAATCATGCAGATTATCATCAACGGCAAGCAAGCTTTTTTGAAGAAGAACACGTCGTTTGACTTTATATTTGAAAATCGTCTGTTTACGGGCAGCGATTCTTATACGCTGACCATTACGTTTCCATTGAAGGGATGCGCCAAAAACATCGAGATTTTCGGGCACATCCACCGCGCTGACGTGGAGAAGTCAAATGTCGTCTTTGACTGCGACATACGGGACGGGGACTTCTACAAGTCGGGATGCATCACGATTACGGAGATTTCCGACACGGAGGTGAAGACGCAGTTTCTTGAGGGCAAGAGCGCACAGAACTTTGATTCTACCTTTGACGACATCTATCTTAACGAGCTTTTTCTCGGATATCCGGAGGACAGGTCGCCAAGTCATTATGACCCGGAGGATGCATTTCGTCCGTATCCTTACAACAACTGGGTGCCGCTGCCGTGGGCTAACAATTCTTACGGAGAGTTGCACAATGTGGTTTCCGTGGATGCGGAAAGCGGCAAGTACAAGGAGTTTACGCAGGGAAGGAGTTCGCTGACGTTCCAGCCGTATCTTCTTTATATCCTTGACAAGATTTGTGAGGTCACGGGGTACACGGGGGATTTCTCGCAACTTACCGTGTCGAGGATGAAGGATCTTGTCATCTGCAACACTCTGCCGCCGTCATGGGAGGCGTGGAACTTTGCCATCGCTCTTCCGCACTGGTCGCTGACGGAGTTTTTCGAGCAGTTGGAATATTTCCTTTCGGGGGAGTTCGACATCAACCACAAGAACAGGACGGTTTCTTTCTCCTTTACCCGGACGGCTCTTGAAAAGGTGGAGAGCGTAAAACTTGACAGGGTGGTGGATTCTTATACTGCCGAGGTTTCGAGGGAGGATGATTCAAAGTATTTCGGCAGCTCTAATCTGAAGTATGCCGACAATGGCTCGCTTCTATGGGCGTATTCGTCGTGCGACTGGTTCATACGGGCGAACAAAAAGAAGGCGGTTGTCTTCAATACCATGGAGGAACTTCTATCGGAAGCGAAGGGGCTTCAGATTTCGGGGGTGCAGACTATATCCGGACCCGGACACAGCGGAGAGGGCTTCACTCGCGGTTATATGCGCGGATCCAAGGGAAACAAGCTTTTCTTTTGCAAGGAGAACAGTACGTATTTCGTGATGTACTGTTACAAGTCGGTGTTTTACAAGAAAATCGGCGAAAGCAAGATGTACAAGTATTATAACAGACTGCTTCCGGTAAACCAGTTCGGGGAGAGGTTCGTAAGTGAGGATTCGGACGACATTGAGATTAAGATTGTGCCGGCATGGATTGAGGGCACTGACGACACGTATGGTAACATGCTGTTTCTCAACTGCGGTGATATGGGCGACAACACGGGGTGGGTGATGTCGGAGGACGGCACCGTCAGTGGCGGCGACAGTACGACATGGTCGGGCGTTACGGAGAACACGAGGGGGCATGACGGCATTGACTATGATGCCGGTGACCTGGCACAGGGCACGGCGAGCTATGCCATTTCCAAGGGGGAAAAGGACAGTTCGGAGGATTATTTCTCGTGCATCTACATGGGGATTTGGGACGGCAGGTATTATCATCTGCCGTATCAGCCGCACCCGGTGGTGGACTTCATCGAGGTACGCGACGATTTTTCTGTCGTATATGCAGAAGAGTATTCTCTTCGCATCAATGGAAATACACAGGACAGCGGAATTAAATACAACATCGACGGAAAGAAGAAGTACCATTTCTCTTTCCTGTCGGACACGGTGCCCTCGCCGAGGGCGGTGTTCTTCATAAATGGAGGAAGGTATCTGTGTGAAAAAATAACCGCGACGTTCCACGAATCGGGAAGGTCACGGTTACTTAAAGGCACCTTCTACCGGATTTTAGAGTAGTGCGCCTTGCAGTGCTTCGGCATGGCGCTCGATCGTGGAGCGCAGCACCTTGGCATAAATCTGTGTGGTCTTGATGTCCTCATGTCCCAACATTCTCGCCACGTTCTCGATTGGCACGTCATGAGACAGGGCGAGAGTAGCGAAGGTGTGCCGTGCAACGTGGAAAGTCAGGCTGTTGCGGAAACCGAGTTGTGCCTCTATCAGATGGAGGTAGTCGTTTGCCTTCTGGTTGCTTATCTTCGGCAAATTGAAGTTGTATTTCTTAAGCACTTCCATTGCAGGGGACAGTATCGGAGTGAAGAAGCGTGTGCCGGTCTTCACTCGGCTGCCGTCAACATAGTACATACCGCCGTTGCTTAACGTCATGCTCTCGAAGTCAAAGATTTGGGTATCGGCATAAGACAAACCTGTATATGCCGAGAAGATGAACAGGTCGCGCACACGTTCAAGCTTGCCTGTAAAACGGTACTCGCGCATACGTTTCAAGTCGGATTCCGTCAAAGGACGGCGCTCCTTGCTCTTGCCGCGCTTTATCGTTACACGTGAATACGGGTCATGGGCTATCTCGTCCGTCTCTACCAACTGCCGCACCCATTTGTGTACCTTCTTGTGGTAGCCGGAAATAGTTACATCAGACCTTGTGCCGTCATGAAGCCAGTCGTCAAACTGACGGATCTTTGCCGGAGTCAAGTCGCCGTAGGTGTTCAGACCGCCGAAACGCTTTACGGCATCTATCACCACCACCTTATTCTTATGGGTGCCAGGGCGAAGCTCCTCATCGGCGAGGGCAAATTCCATGTAGCGGATGAAACTCTTGTTGGAGTTGTCCTTGGGAGCTTCTTCCTTGGGTTCCGGCTCCTCTAACTTTTCAGTTTTCTTTGATTCTCCAGTTAGATGAAAATCAAAATTTTCCGGTGTCATGTCTTCACCAAGAAATTTCATCACGGACAGAATCTGCTCACATTTCTCGATCAGTTCCTTTGTCTCATGGGACTTTTCAAGTTTCTTTGCCTCACTTGGAGTACACTTATCAATTTTCAAGTACTTCCTTCTGCCTGTGTGGTCAAGATAAACCCTCACTTCTAGAAATCCATAACCTTTCTTTGCAACAAGATTCCTTCTGTCATAAACGACATCCACTAAATTCTTTTTCATTTCAATAAAAGTTTTGCGTGACATCATCGGAGCACAGACAATCGTTGTAATGTTTTTTAACTGTTGCAAAATGTATTATTGCCCTGGAATTCGCTAAAACTTCAAAAGTGTAACAAATTTCCAAGGGGGTGTGTAACAAAAAGTGTAACAAATTTCTGTATCTTTCTGTACTTTTCTGTATCGTTAATTACCTTTTGCCCCAAATCAGCCACTTGGTTTGACATTAACTCAAACTCTAAATAATCTCTGATTAGCAAAACTTATAGCCGCGAAAAAAGTACCTAAAATACACAAAATGAGGATGTTAGAATCTAACACCCTCATAACTCTCACGTCTTTAAGTTGCTCTTTCTAAACAACTCTAAAAACTTTTTCTTGTGACTCCGCTGGGATTCAAACCCGGAACCTTCTGATCCGTAGTCAGATGCTCTATTCAGTTGAGCTACGGAGCCATTTCCGTAATTGCGAGTGCAAAGGTACACGTTTTTATTTTATCTGCAAAATTTATATTAAAAAAAATTGCGTCACAAAGCATTTTTACTGTTTTATTTACATATAGAATAAAAACGCATACCTTAAGACAGAAAGTCATTCGACATATATAAGATCTATTCAACATAGATAATATCTCGACACATAACTATCATAAACAGTTATTCAACAGGAACAGCATACTTATCTCCAGTCTGTCTAATGAGTTCACGTGCTACCCTTTCAGGGAACCCAGGACGTTCCACCTTTGCCCCAAGACCAGTCTTCGTACGTAGGAATTTGCCGTTCTTTGTTGGTTTAACCGCCATATCATTGTATTTTACAATAAGATATGTGGCAAGTTGCTTCCAACGAGCAAGCATCTGCTGAGCTGTAGTATTACTATATTCAGTAAGGTATTCTATAGCCTTCTCAGGGTTAGAGCCACAAAGTTCAACAGCCCTCTTCTCTACCCCACCCTGCTTATAAAAATAAGACATTTCGAGCGAGTCGCGTACTTCTTTAAGCGATGGGAACATCAAGGAGTAGCGCGGATAAACCATATTGCTGACCCAGTTGCAAACCCAATAAGCATTTTTGTCGCTGAATGTTACAGCATCAGCTCCAGGAGTGTTGTAACATTCCGGTTGCTTAGTATTTCCACAATATATAGGAGTATATGCAATCATGTTGCCATCGTCGTTTCCGAACCACAAAACGCCGCCCACCTGTCTTGGCAACCAGGAACGCATCTGAGAAACATACGAGAAAGCAGTCTGCTGCGTAGAAGTTGGTCGTTCGTTGAAATATTGCTTTCCGTCAACTTTAAACGAAAGTGGTGTCGGACGGTAAGGCATTTCCCAAACGCCCTGCCCCATATCGTTGTCGAGAGCAAACGGAGTCCCCTCATAATGGTCGCGCATGCAAGCCTGAACGTCCTGCACACTAACCTTACGGTTAGGCTTTATCCATAGAGGCATAGGTTCTGCTCCCTTCACTTTTCCCTCAGCATACGGAAGATAACGACTCATATCCTGAAAATGATTAAAGAAGCTCCATACGCGTGCCTCACAGAAACGTCGTCCGCCAAAATCCGGTGCAGCATAAGTATCACAGAAACTAAAATCTTTGTCCTTGCCGCTAAACCACCCCATTCGTCTGGCGTATTTTATGCAATCTTTTGAAAACAGGACGTTTTTCTTGTCCTTTTGGTCAAAAGTCCGTATGCGACTTTGGTTAGCATGTGCACAGATAGCATCGTCAGGAATTCTCACAGCAACCCATACAACGCCTTTGCTGCCCGGTCCTTTCCCCATCATTTCCATTATCCAAGCCTCGTTAGGGTCACAGATAGTAAAAGTCTCGCCCTCAGAGTTATATCCGTAAGTCTCGGCAAGAGTAGTCATTACAGAAATAGCCTGTCTTGCCGTTTTGGAGCGTTGCAGAGCGATATAGATAAGCGACCCGTAGTCGATAATACCAGTAGAGTCAACCATTTCCTCTCGTCCGCCAAAAGTAGTCTCTCCGATTGTCACCTGATATTCATTAATATTTCCGATGACGTTGTAAGTTTCGGAAGCTTCTGGAATTTGTCCGTGGTATACGTTAGTATCCCAATCGTAGATTTTCCTCATTTCTCCCTTTTGGTGTTTTCCTGCCGGGAAATGACAAAGATTTATAAACATGCCGTAATCATCGGCATTATAAGAACAAATTACGGATCCATCGGCACTTGCTTTTTTGCCGACAATAAAATTTGTGCAGGCAATAGCCTGTAGCACGCCTGCACAAAGTATTAAGGATAAAAATATTTTTTTCATTTTAGCTTTTATAAAATAGCATTCATAGAAACTCGCCAACTTCTTTAGCAAGCCTTAAAGCTCATATCAAGTCCCTTAACAGAATGAGTAAGAGCTCCTACGGAGATAAAGTCAACTCCACACTCGGCATAGTCGCGTATAGTGTCAAAAGTTATGCCTCCGCTGGATTCCGTCTCCACTCTTCCATTAATAATCTCCACAGCCTTTTTCGTATCCTCCACAGAGAAGTTGTCGAGCATTATGCGGTCTACCCCTCCGTGTTCAAGGACCTGATTCATCTCGTCGAAGTTTCTAACTTCAATTTCTATTTTCAGTTTCAGTCCCTTTTCGTCAAGATATTTATGGCAGCGGTCAATAGCGTTAGTTATGCCTCCGGCAAAATCGACATGATTATCTTTAAGCAAAATCATGTCAAAGAGTCCGATACGATGATTCATTCCTCCGCCAATCTTGACAGCCTGTTTTTCAAGCATTCTCATTCCAGGTGTGGTCTTTCTTGTATCGAGCACGTGAGTTTTCGTACCCTTCAGTCTCTCTACATATTTATGCGTCATTGTAGCGATACCGCTCATTCTCTGCATGATATTAAGCATAAGTCTCTCGGTCTGCAGCAGCGAGCGCACTTTACCTGTTACCACCATTGCGATGTCTCCTTTTTTCACAGGAGTACCATCATTGATGAGCACCTCTACCTTCATTGTCTTGTCAAATCTGGCAAATACTTTTTTTGCCACTTCCACTCCGGCGAGGATTCCGTCTTCCTTTATTAACAGATGTGATTTTCCCATTGCATCTTCAGGAATACAACACAAAGTGGTATGGTCTCCGTCGCCGATATCCTCAGCAAAAGCCAAATCTATCAGTTTATCTTCCAATTCGTCTACTGTATACATAGTTTTTTGTTACTGTTATTGTTATCATTATTAGTTATGGGATTAGTTATGGGAGGGAGGGTGATTTATAAAAGAATGGAACAAAAACAAATTCCGCTCTCCCCTCACACCACACTTCCAACCCTTACTCTTAGAGATAAATGCCCACACCTACACGCAAGCCAACTTTAGAGTAGTCAGAATGATTTTTAATAGACTGGTCGTAGTACACGGCAGGCTCTACCGTAACGCTCCTTCCGAGGAAGAAAGCATATCCAAGTTCTATACCCGGCATAAAGTCATTATAACTGCTGTTGCCGCGTACAAACTTTGCATTTACGCCCATATACAGTCCATTTTCAATAATGTAGTATCTTCCACCCACACCAGCCTGGAACGTGTCGTCAATTCCATCCTGTCCGCTATGAGAATATCCCGCCATGGCAAGCGCCATCCAGTTGTCTGCCACCATGTATCCGCCTTTAGCCTCAACACCCAGATTAAATTTGTCAGCTCCGCTATAGCTCATATTAAGCCCTGTGAGCGAGCCGCTGACATAATATTTACCCTGTTCAAATTGAGCGTTGGCAGCTATAGTCATAACGAGTCCAACGACGAGCATCATTAGTTTTTTCATACGATATTTATTTTGGTTATTTTTACTATGTTAAGCAGCAGAAGTCACTTTATCCTTCCGCCATGCAAATATACAAATTTTATCTGACATACGAAAATATATTTGCAAGTTTTCCGAACAAACAAACACTTTTCATACCATTCATACGTTACAAAGCACTATTTTACGAGTCTATTCTAAAACACGGGACTAAAAATCCCCGAAGAAAATCTACAATTTTCCACAAACAGTCTAATAACATAATCAAAAAAAACAATATGAAAGTAAACGAGAAATACCACGGAGTAGTGGTTCCAATGGTAACACCTGTCACCAAAGACGGCGACGTAGACCTTAAAGCAGTAGAGAAAATCATAGAAAACTTTGCCCGCAACAACGTTTCGGCACTCATAATGGGCACCACCGGTGAAGGAAATTCCGTTTCCGCCGAACAAGGAGCGCGCATGATAGAGACGGCAACAAAGGTCAGCGCCGGGCGCATACTTATATACGCCGGGCTATGCGGCACATGCTGGAGCGAACAGTTACGGGCAGCAAAGCTTTTCACGGAGGCTGGCGCCGACGTCATAGCTGCCACCCTGCCGAGCTACTATGCCCTCACCCCCGACCAGATGTATGAATACTACAAGAATCTTTCTGAAAACATCAGCATTCCACTGATGCTTTACAACATCACGATTACAACCCACATGAGTATTCCGCTTGATGTTATAGAACGACTGAGTCGGCTTCCAAACATCGTAGGACTGAAAGATTCGGAGAACGACTTAGAACGTATGGAACAGGCTCTGAAAATCTTTGCCGACCGCGACGACTTTGCCTATTTCTGTGGATGTGCCGCAAATTCTGCCCATGCCATGAAATTAGGAGCAGACGGTATTGTACCAAGCGTAGGCAATTATGCCCCAAAACTTTACAACGATTTATTCGAGGCTGCCTTGAAGGGTGATTTCGATGAAGCAGAACGTTTACAAAGGCTTACTGTCGACATGGGTAAAGTTAATACTACAGGACTTACACTCGGACAATCGCTTGCCGGACTGAAGGTTATCATGAAGCAATTCGGACTTTGCGAAACCTACATGTTACCGCCGCTCACTGAGCTTGACGCCTCAACCGCCGAAAGGATAAAGAGCGAAATAAAGAGATTTTATTAATTAAAGACACCTATAAAAACTACACCCATGGAAACATCATCTCTTCACTGGATAGACATCGCCATCATAATAGTTTCTATAATAATGGCACTCGGCGTGGGCTTCTATTTCTCACGCAACCAGAATTCTACGGATACCTATTTTGCTGCCGGTGGCAACATACCGTCGTGGGCAGTCGGAATGTCGATGTTCGCCACGATAATAAGCAGCGTAACATTCCTAGCCTACCCCGGCAACGCTTATGCCGGCAACTGGATTTTACTTGTTCAGGGGCTCATGGTTCCGCTCGTTCTCGTATGTCTCATCGGCTTCATCGTACCACTTTACCGTCGCGTAATACGTCTCAGCACTTACGAATACTTCGAGCGCAGATTCGGTCCACTGGCACGTCTCTACAGCTCCTTCGCCTTTGTATTGGAGCATTTCTCAAAGATGGGCACAATCCTGTATCTGCTCGCTCTCGCCATGGCGATGTTCGTGGGCGGGATGGATATCCGATGGGTCATAATCATCATCGGAGCCGTGGTTATCGTAATGACATTCTTCGGCGGTATGGAAGCGATAATATGGATGGACGTCATTCAAGGGTTTCTGCTTATTATCGGCGGACTGCTTGCCGTGGGCATGCTGTTCTATCTTACCGATGGCGGACCAGCCGAGATTTTCCGCATTGCAGGAGAATACAAGAAAATCGACTTCGGTCCTTACGACATGGATCTGACTCATCTCACCTTCCTCGTAATGGTACTCAACGGTATCTTCTACGCTCTACAGAAATACGGCACAGACCAAAGTATCGTACAGCGCTATCTTACGGCACGCGATGACCGCAGTGCTAAGCGCGCCTCTTATTTAGGTATCTTCCTGAGTGTGCCAACATGGGCACTTTTCATGTTCGTCGGCACGTGTCTCTTCGCCTACTACCATATCAACAGCGGCATACTGCCTGAAGGGATAAAGAGCGACGAAGTCTTCCCCTACTTCATCTCTACGGAGATGCCTGTAGGCATAACAGGACTTATCCTCGCGGCTCTCATAGCTGGAGCAATATCGAGCATCGACGCCGACATAAACTGCATCTCGGCAATCGTGGTAGAAGACTACTACGGTCGTTTCCGCAAAACGGCTACCGACAGACAGAAAATGCGCGTGGGACGCTGGGCTGTCGTCATAACAGGACTCGGAGCCATTGCCTGTGCACTGCTCTACGTGGCATGGGGCGGTGAAGGAGTATTAGGAACACTCTTCGGACTATACGCTATCCTCTCCGCCGGCATCGTGGGAATCTTCCTGCTCGGTCTGTTCAGCCGTCGCGCCAACTGGCAGGGACTTTATATCGGAATCGCCGCAGCAATAGTATTCACAGCATACGCCGTACTTACATCAACACACTATGGCGACGACAGAATGTTGCTCGACCTTGGCAGTTGGAATTTCACCCATCATAAATATATGCTCGGTGTATACAGTCATATAATTGTACTCGTCGTTGGCTACGTGGCAAGTTTGTTCTTTAAAACGCCACTTGCCGACAAAGAGCTGACAATCTACGGATATCTTGAGGAAAAGAGAAAGGAAAACAAATAAAAAAGAAAATAATGAATATGAAACCTATATTGGCAATTACAATGGGAGATCCGGCAGGAATAGGTCCGGAAATAATCCTACAGGCTCTCGCAATGGAAGAAACTTACTCAAAATGCCGCCCTCTCGTAGTGGGCGACGCTGGAGTAATGGAATTTGTGGCAAGACAACAGAAATCTGCCCTTAAGATTCATACCATAAAAGAAGTGGAAGAGGCGAAATTTGAACTTGGCACTGTTGACGTGATGGATTTGCACCTCATCGACATGCAGCTGTTTGAACAGGGCAAGGTTGCCGTACAATGCGGCAACGCTGCCTTCCAATCAGTAGTAACGGCTATCCAGCTTGCCATGGACGGTAAGGTTGACGCCACAGTAACGGCACCGCTCAACAAGGAAGCACTAAATCTTGCCGGTCATCATTTCGACGGACATACGGAGATTTATGCCACCTATACTCACACGAAAAAATACGCCATGCTCCTTGCCGACGAGTCGCTACGCGTAATCCACGTGTCTACCCACGTACCGCTACGCAAGGCTTGCGACCTGGTTAAGAAAGAACGCATCATAGACGTAACGGAACTGATAACAGACGCATGCAGACAGTTTGGCATCGAGAACCCAAAGATCGGTATCGCCGGACTAAACCCTCATGCCAGCGACGGCGGACTCTTCGGCGACGAGGAGCGACTGGAGATTGAGCCCGCCGTAGAGGAACTGAAGGCACGAGGGTTCAACGTGGAAGGTCCCGTTCCGCCTGACACGCTATTTGCCAAGGCAAAATGCGGCAAGTATGACGGATGTGTGGCAATGTACCACGATCAAGGACATATACCGTTTAAGGTCGTTGGCTTCAACTGGGACAAGGAAACGGGCGAGATGAAAACGGCAAAGGGAGTGAACATCACTCTCGGACTGCCAATTATCCGCGTTTCCGTAGACCATGGCACGGCATTCGACGTGGCAGGAAAGGGAGTGGCAAGTCCAGACGCCATGCTGCTGTCGATCGACTACGCCACGAGGATGGCATTATCGCGCAAAGGCGGCAAGGGGGAGGAAATATGATTATAGCCATTGCCGACGACATCACTGGGGCTGCCGAAATTGCCGGAGTGGCTCTCCGCCACGGATGTTCCGTAGACTTTTCCATCAACTCCGTACCTGTTGACAATCACGCCGATGTTGTTGTTATTGCCACAGACACACGCTCCGCAGCCCCATCCGTAGCCCAAGAGACCTGTCGGCGCCTCTGTCGACAAGCTATGAGCCTCAACCCACAACCGTTGCTTTTCAAGAAGGTCGACTCCGTATTGCGCGGTAACGTAGGCGAGGAACTCTCTGCCATTCTCGGCGCCACGGCATTCGAGAAAGTTCTGCTCTTGCCGCAGAACCCGTCACGAGGACGCATAATCAGCGGCGGAAGATATTATGTCGACGGCGTGGAGCTCAGTAAGACTGCCTTTGCCTGCGACCCGGAATTCCCAGCCCACACGTCAGAAGTCAGCAAACTGCTCCATGGCAGTCCTTCTGCCGTATACATTGCCGACGCCACGACAGAAAGCGAAATCCAAAGTCTCGTAAAGCAAGCTCCCCCAAGCACACTCGTAGCCGGAGGAGCCGACACCTTTGCCGCTTTTCTCCTTGCCCATAATGCAGCAACGGCAGCCAGCTCCCCTTTTAACTCCCGTCTTTCGGTAAATGCGCTCAGCGGTCCATTACTCGCCATACAGGGCAGCACCCAGAGCCGTAGCCTCGTCGCTACCCCTCCTTTCTGTCAGTTTGGCGGCACAGAGATTACGATGTCTGACGATGTATTCCATGGCGCCCCACCTCAAACATGGCTCTTGCATCTAAAAAGAGAGTGGCTCCACAGTTCGGCACTCGCCATACGCATAGGCAATCATCAGGCAATGGGGGCAGACTATGCCTCCCGACTGCGCCAGCTTACAGCCATTGCCACAGCGGAGCTTGTAGACGAGAAGACGCCCTCCACTCTGATTTTTGAGGGCGGTGCCACGGCGTTTACCGCTCTCTCAGCCATGAACTGGACCACCCTCTCGGTTGAAGGAGAATTTGCTCCGGGAGTGGTGGCACTCCGTTACGGCGAAACTATTATTGTACTGAAGCCGGGCAGCTATGATTGGAATTAGAATAAATGTTTCATTGTTTCATTGTTTCATGTTTCATTAAGGGCTTTCCGAAGTGCAGAAAAAGGTTTATATTATATATATAATATATTATATATATAATATAAAAATCCACTTCCACTTTTTTGAAGGTGCTTAATGAAACATGAAACAATGAAACAATGAAACAAATTTATCGTATGTGGAGTGATTCGGAGTGTGTAGTGAGGAACAATTTTTTCCGCAGTTAGCAATCTTATCCAACGCATTCAGAGAGCATGAGCAATAGAGTTATGCACCACAAGTCGCCTATATTCAAAAAAAAGCTAAAAAGTTTGCCTACGTCAAAAAAAATCACTACCTTTGGCATTAATAACCAAAGTAAGACAAAACGTGAAAAAGAAACTATATATATTACTACTTGCCATAATGCCGGCATTGTGTCTCGCACAGAAAATATCCCTCGGATCATGTACGACAAAAGACGGAGGACAGTTTAAAGGGGAGATGCTGGCAGGAAAACCTAACGGAAAAGGCTTCGCTATATACAAGAACGGCGACACCTACGAAGGGGAATATGTAAAGGGAAGACGACAGGGATACGGCGTCTACACCTTCTCCGACGGAGAAAAATACGAGGGGGAATGGTTTCAGGACCAGCAGCACGGAAAGGGAACCTACCACTTCATCAACAACAACAAATACGACGGACTGTGGTTTCGCGACTACCAGGAGGGACACGGCGTAATGGCTTACTACAACGGAGACAAATACGACGGGAACTGGTATCATGACAAGAGACAAGGAAAAGGAAAATACACATACGCCAGCGGTGCTTACTATGATGGAGAATGGAAAGACGACAAAAAGTGCGGAAAGGGATTCTTCGACTGGGGCGACGGAACGACATACGACGGCACCTGGCTCGACAACCAGCGCTCCGGAAAGGGAACAAACAAATATTCTGACGGCGACGTATACATCGGCGACTGGCAAAACGACATGCAAAACGGAAAGGGAATATACAAGTTCAGAAACGGAGACGTGTATGAAGGCGACTACCTCAAGGGGAAACGCACTGGAGAAGGAATCTTCACCTTCGCTAACGGCGACCACTATACGGGACATTTCAACGAGGGAAACATGGAGGGCATCGGAACTTTTGTATGGAAAAACGGAGACGTATACGTTGGTTCGTGGAACAACGACATGCAAAACGGACACGGAAAACTGACAAAGAAAAACGGAGACGTCTTTGAAGGGGAATTCCAAAACGGAAAACAAAACGGACTCATGATTATCCATTTCGCCAACGGCAACAAATTCAAAGGGACCTTCCGCAACGGAAAAAGGGAAGGACAGGCTATCGAGGTGGACAAAGACGGCAAACGCTTTGAAGGCTCGTATAAGGATGATGAACGCGACGGCAAATTCATCGAAAAAGACCGAAACGGAAACATTACCGCTCAAGGGATGTATATAAGGGGAAGAAGACAATAGCAGAAATATGGGAGAAACCTCTGTTTTCACCATAACTCTCAGAATAGATATAAACTTTTAACAATATAAAAATCAAAAAAATGGTAATAGACACACTTGAAAATCTGGAAAAATACACCACTCTCAACCCGTTATTTGCGGACGTGGTGAAGTTTATCAAAGAAAACGACCTCAACACTCTTGACGAGGGAAAACACTTCATCAAAGAAAAGGATCTCTTCGTAAACATTCAGACTGCAAAAGGCAAGACAAAGGAAGAGGCTAAGCTCGAAACCCACAAAAGAATGATCGACATACAGATACCGCTCTCTACATCGGAAACATACGGATACACTCCGCTCGAGAGTCTGCCTGAGGGTGAATACAATGACGAAAAAGACATTACGAAGTTCGCAATTCCAGCAGATACATACGTTACATGCAAACCAGGAGAATTCGCTATTTTCTTCCCGCAGGACGGACATGCTCCATGTATCTCTGACGAAGCAGAAATCAAAAAAGCAATTTTTAAAGTATTGGCATAAACGTCGTAAGACGGATATCGGCAAACAGGGCTGATGAAAGGAAACCATACTCTTTTTTAACTTATAGAATCTGTATTTATGGCAAGACAAACAACCAAGACTGCCGCAAGGGGTAAAAGGAAAGAAACCAAGGCAGCTCCAAAACATATAGGACTGGTGCAGAAAGACCCTTATCTGGAACCCTTTGAAGAGGCTATAAAGGGAAGGTACGAACATGCGCAATGGAAGAAGAGCCAACTCACTTGCAATGGGAAACGCTCACTCGCAGACTTCGCCAGCGGACACGAATACTATGGTCTGCACAAGATGAAACGAGGATGGGTGTTCAGAGAATGGGCTCCTAATGCCACAGACTTATTCCTCGTGGGTGATTTCAGCGACTGGAAAGAAAACGAAAAATTCCGTGCTAAAAGAATAGAGGGAACAGGAAACTGGGAGTTGCGCATCAGCGAAAAAGCCATAAAACACGGACAGCTATACAAAATGCACGTCTACTGGGACGGAGGAAATGGAGAACGCATTCCGGCATGGACGACAAGAGTTATACAGGATGAAGAAACAAAAATTTTCTCTGCACAAGTATGGAACCCAGAGGAACCATACCAGTGGAAGAAGAAAAAATTCTCGCCTGACAAAAATCCTCTTCTCATATACGAATGTCACGTAGGTATGGCGGAAGACGAAGAGAAAGTAGGTTCCTATACTGAATTCCGCGACAACATACTGCCACGAATTAAAGCCGACGGATACAACTGCATTCAAGTTATGGCTATACAGGAACACCCCTACTATGGCTCGTTCGGATACCATGTAAGCAGTTTCTTCGCACCGTCCAGCAGATTTGGTACTCCGGAAGAACTAAAGTCGCTAATTGACACGGCACATGAAATGGGCATCTCTGTTATCATGGACATCGTGCACAGCCACGCCGTGAAAAATGAAGTGGAAGGACTCGGCAACCTTGCCGGAGACCCTAACCAATACTTCTACCCGGGAGAAAGGCATGAGCACCCGGCATGGGACAGCCTTTGCTTCGACTACGGAAAAGACGAGGTGGTTCACTTCTTGCTCAGCAACTGCAAATACTGGATGCAGGAATTCCACTTCGACGGATTCAGATTTGACGGAGTGACATCAATGCTCTACTACAGCCACGGACTGGGAGAAAGCTTTAACGGATACCCCGACTACTACAACGGACATGAGGACGACAACGCTATCTGCTACCTCACCCTCGCAAACGAAATGATACACGAGATTAACCCGAAGGCGATAACTATCGCCGAGGAGGTGAGCGGAATGCCGGGACTGGCGGCTAAGGTGAAAGACGGAGGTATGGGCTTCGACTACAGAATGGCTATGAACATCCCTGACTACTGGATTAAGACTATCAAGGAGAGAAGAGACGAGGAATGGAAACCGAGCAGCATCTTCTGGGAGGTGAAAAACCGCAGACCGGACGAAAAGACCATAAGCTACTGCGAAAGTCATGACCAGGCTCTCGTGGGAGACAAGACGATTATCTTCCGACTCGTAGACTCTGATATGTACTGGCACTTTAAAAAGGGAGACGAAAACGGAAACGTGCAGAGAGGAATAGCTCTGCACAAGATGATCAGACTCGTAACTGCCGCTACTATCAACGGAGGATACCTCAATTTCATGGGAAACGAATTCGGACACCCGGAATGGATTGACTTCCCGAGAGAAGGAAACGGATGGAGCTACAAATACGCACGCAGACAATGGAATCTCGTGGACAACAAGGAACTCGATTACCACTATCTCGGAGACTTCGACAAGGATATGATTGAGACGATAAAGTCGATGCCAAAATTCCAGAACACCAAAATACAGGAAATATGGCACAACGACGATGACCAAATTCTCGCCTTCATGAGGGGGGACTTGATTTTCGTGTTCAACTTCAACCCCGTAAAATCGTTTACCGACTACGGCTTCCTCGTGCCGACAGGGTCATACGACGTGGTGCTCAATACTGACAATAAAAAATACGGTGGATTCGGATTTACCGACGACACCATAACTCATCTTACCAATTACGACCAACTCTACGTCGACCAGCACAAGGAATGGCTGAAACTCTACATTCCGGCACGCTCGGCTGTAGTGTTGAGAAAAAATTAAAATGGCTAAAAGCAGATTTATACGCAGAGACAACAGGACAACGGCATGGGCAAGCGCAGTCTCGGCCGTTGTCTTCTGCACTTTTTCATTCGTATACCTGTTCTACTATCAGGATGACTTGCTCACAATGGAGCAACATGTGCTTTCAAAGGGACTCACACACTACAACAGGTTCTTGGGCGCAACAATAATAACGGCTGTGCTGTATCTTGCACATGTTGGCATTGATACGGCTACAAGGAAATGCTCGAAACACCCTGCACTGACATATTTCATTCCAACAATGGCTCTCGCCGTAATGACCGACATTAACCCAGACGTTGACAAGGAATTCTCGTTCGGCAAATGGATATGGCTCGTACCGATGCTTACTGCCGTATATGCCGCCGTAACATTCGTATCGGCACAGCTACTCGCCAACAACGACGGACCGAACCACAAGTCGGGAGCCAGAATCTTATGGGAAAACATGCTCATAATGGCAAGCTTCTTCTTATTTATATGCGGGACGACAAACACCGACCGGATTTTTCACCAACGCATGAGAATCGAAAGACTCATAGATGAAGGAAAGTTCAAGGAAGCTCTGTGCGTGGGCAAAGGGATCTATGCACCGACCGATTCCTCAACGACTATGCTAAGGATTTATGCGCTCTCAAAAACCAAGTCATTGGGCGAGACACTCTTCGAATACAGGATAAAGGGAGGCTCTAAATCCTTGTTGCCAAATGGCACAAGCGTGAAGACTATGCTCTATTCAGACACGCTGATTTTTCACCACGTGGCGGAAATATCTAAACAGAAAATGCCACCGATGGTCTATCTGAAATGGATGAAGGCGCACGGATGGGCAAAGGCTCCACTTGAAGATTACCTACTTGCCGGATACTTACTCGACAAGGATATCGACAGTTTCGCAAGGGAATTCAAGAATTCGCAATACGCAGGAAAGAATGTCCTACCCAAACACTTCAAAGAGGCTCTGGTGTTGTACTGTCACCTTCGCTCTAACCCTGTCGTGAAAATCCACGATGAGGTCATGGAAGCTGACTATCAGGACTTCATGAATATAATTAAAAACACTCCCAACAAAAGACAGAGCAAGTTCTGCATACAAACCAATTACGCCAATACTTACTGGTTTTATTATTGGTTCCAGCAAGACTGAACCCGCTGTAACTCATACACTGAAGCTCATCTTCGGAAATACCGAAATAGCATAATTCCCAAAATAAAAATACGATAAATAAACAAAAAGAAATATGACCATTCAAGAAGACATTCAAAATGCTGTCAAGACAATGCGCAACGGCGGAGTAATCCTCTACCCCACCGACACGGTATGGGGAATAGGCTGCGACGCAACCAACCCTGATGCAGTTGCTAAGGTTTACAAAATAAAAAAACGCGACGATTCAAAGGCTCTTATATGTCTCGTCGACTCGGATGCAAGGTTACAAAGATACGTGAGAAACGTGCCTGAAGTTGCATGGGATCTGCTGGAACTTGCCGACAAACCTACTACCGTAATTCTTGACAATGCCGTAAATCTCGCTCCCAACCTCGTGGCCGACGACGGAAGCATTGCAATGAGGATTACGAAAGAGAATTTCTCAAGAGAACTGTGTTTCAGATTCCAAAAACCTATAGTCTCGACGAGTGCAAACATCAGTGGTGAGCCTGCCGCGCAAAATTACCGCGACATTTCAGAGGAACTGCTCAACGCCGTAGACTATGTGTGCTGGACAAGACGGCAGGAGCACAAGCCCCACAAGCCGTCGAGCATAATAAAGCTCTCGGAAAACGGAGAAGTGAAAATTATAAGATAGAAACGGAGAAGTGAAAAAAAGGACTGACTGTCCAAAGAAAAATCACATGCAAGAAAACAAAAAGAAAAAAATCCTCAACGCTATAATAAACTGGAGAAGCGAACACATCACCGACAAACAGTTTACACTCATACTGAGTTTTGCTGTCGGGTTCCTTGCAGCTGTAGCGGCAAGCGTGCTGCAGACGTTCATCAAGCAAATACAGCATCTGCTGACTACGGGATTCAGCGTAAACGGATTCAACTGGCTTTATCTGATTTATCCTGTAATCGGAATCTTCATAACTGCACTCTTCGTTAGATATGTGGTAAGAGACAACATCAGCCACGGTATTACGAGAATCCTATACGCCATAAGCAGCAAGAACAGTCGGCTGAAGGCTCATAACTGCTGGAGCTCCGTCATTGCATCGGCTATTACCATCGGATGCGGAGGAAGTGTGGGAGCTGAGGCACCTATCGTACTAACTGGTTCGGCTATAGGCAGTAATCTCGGAAAACTCTTCAGAATGGACCAGAAGACGATGATGCTGCTCGTAGGATGCGGAGCTGCAGCGGCTATCGCCGGAATCTTCAAAGCTCCTATTGCAGGACTCGTCTTTACACTCGAAGTGCTCATGATTGACCTTACGATGGCGTCGCTCTTGCCTATACTCATCGCAAGTGTTACGGCGGCTTGCTTCACGTATATATTCTCGTCGGGAGGAGTGTTGTTCGACTTCCATACCGACGGTGCATGGACAATGCAGAGAGTACCGGCATATATACTGCTCGGTGTGACAGGAGGACTGATAAGTCTTTATTTCATACGCACAATGAATGCATGCGAGGGGGTGTTCTCTAAACTGAAAGGACACATGTATGCTAAACTTATTCTCGGCGGCATTATGCTAAGCACACTGATTGCCTTGTTCCCGGTACTCTACGGCGAAGGCTACCATAGCATCAACGTGTTGCTCAACGGTAAGACGCAGGCAGACTGGGACCAGATTATGAACAGCTCCATATTCTACGGACACAGCAGCATGCTCGTGGTCTTCGTAGCACTCGTTGTTCTCACCAAAGCTTTTGCCACATCGGCAACTAACGGAGGAGGAGGATGCGGAGGAACCTTCGCACCTTCGCTCTTCATCGGCGCTTACGGCGGTTTCCTCTTCGCCAGACTGTGGAACATATACGACGTGGGGGTCTACGTGCCTGAAAGGAACTTCGTGCTCCTCGGCATGGCTGCAGTCATGGCTGGAGTAATGCATGCACCGCTGACGGGAATGTTTCTCATAGCCGAAATTACCGGAGGTTACCAAATGCTCATACCACTCATGATCGTAAGCATCTGCGCCTATCTTACCATTATAATCTTCGAGCCACACAGCATCTACGGCATGCGACTGGCAAGAGAGGGGAAACTTATAACCCACCACACGGACAAAGCGGTGCTCACACTGATGAACATCGACAGTATGATTGACAAAAGCTACTCACATGTTCCAGAAGATATGGATCTTGGCACACTCGTGCACGCCATCAGCAGAAGCCACAACAACATCCTGCCTGTTCTCGACAACGGCGGCAAGTTTCTCGGTGAAATCGACATGTCGAAACTCAGACACATCATCTTCAGAACTGAATTATACCACCATTTTAAGGTTAAGCAACTGATGTCGCAACCACCATGCGTATTGAGCGTAAACGACAATATGGAGGAAGTAATGAAACAATTTGACTCTACCGACGCAGGAATGCTGCCTGTTCTTGACACAGACGGGAAACTGCTCGGATACGTGAGCAGAACTCACCTCTACTCTACTTACAGAAAAATGGTAGCCGACATGTCGGCTGAATAGTGAAAAACTCTACATCTGAATTCTAACTGCCCACAAACAGCAAGAAAGGGGCTGGGGCTTGACATTTTATAATTATGGAAATAAAAAAATCTGAATTTACTATAAGTAGCGCAACTCTATCACAATGTCCTAACGACGACAAACCAGAGTTTGCATTTATCGGACGAAGCAACGTGGGAAAATCAAGTCTCATAAACATGATTTGCAACCACAAGGGATTGGCGAAAACCTCGGCAACACCGGGAAAGACTCTGCTTATAAACCACTTTATAATAAACAACGAATGGTATCTTGTAGACCTTCCAGGATACGGATACGCCAAACGTTCTAAAGTGGTACAGAAAAAGCTGGAACAGATGATTTCGTCGTATATTCTACAGAGGGAACAACTCGTGAATCTCTTTGTACTAATCGACATAAGGCACGAACCGCAGAAAATTGACACGGAATTCATCACATGGCTTGGGGAAAGCGGAATTCCATTCTCTATCGTCTTTACAAAGGCTGACAAAATAGGAAACTCCCAGAAGGCACTTAAGGCTGCAAAGGCGTATATGGAAACCCTAAAAGAACAATGGGAGGAACTTCCTCCATATTTCGTAACCAGTAGTGAGAAGAAAGAAGGACGGGAGGAGTTGCTGAAATATATTGAAGACATTAACGAGGGAAATATCTAAGGTATGGCAAACGTAAAACCTTTTCTTGACGTACAGAATCTAACAAAATCATTCGGAGCGGAAACTCTATTCGAAAATATATCGTTTAGCGTGGCTGAAGGACAAAAAGTTGCTCTTATCGCAAAAAATGGAACCGGAAAGTCTACTCTGTTGTCTATTCTAACTGGTAAAGAGGACTATGATACCGGAGAGGTTGTTTATGCCAACGGCATTAAAACCGGATACTTGGAACAGACACCAAAATTTGATCCTGAGGAAAGTGTGCTCGACGCATGCTTCAACCATAACGGACAGGAGGAAAAGATTCTCAAGGCTAAACAAATTCTGACTCAACTGAGAATAACTGACCTTAACCAGCCAATGGGACAACTGAGCGGAGGGCAGCAGAAACGAGTGGCTTTGGCTAATATACTTATCAACGAACCTGATTTTCTCATCCTTGACGAACCGACTAACCACCTTGACATTGACATGATTGAATGGCTGGAGGGGTTCATCGGTAGGGGAAACAAAACATTACTCATGGTCACACACGACAGGTTCTTCCTCGATAGAGTGTGCTCAGTAATACTGGAACTTGACAACAGAAAAATATATAAGTATAAGGGCAACTACAGCTACTATCTCGAAAAGAGACAAGAACGACTCGACAATATGAGAGCCGAGGTACAAAGGGCAAACAACCTCTACCGAACGGAACTTGAATGGATGAGACGTATGCCTCAGGCAAGAGGACATAAAGCAAGATACAGAGAAGACGCCTTCTATGAACTGGAAAAGATTGCAAAACAGAAAATAGAAGACAGACAACTAAGACTAAAATCAAGAAACGTATATATAGGAAGCAAAATATTCGAATGTCAATACGTATCGAAGGCTTGGGGAGACAAAATTATACTGAAGGACTTCTACTACAACTTCGCAAGATACGAGAAAATGGGTATCGTGGGAGACAACGGAGCTGGAAAGTCTACTTTCATCAACTTACTCCTTGGAAAGGTTCTACCCGATAGCGGCAAATTCGACATAGGAGAAACTGTGAAATTTGGATATTTCTCGCAAGAAGGACTAAAATTCAATGAACAGCAAAAGGTTATCGACGTAATTACCGACATTGCGGAATATATCGACATGGGAGGCGGAAAACATCTCTCTGCATCACAATTTTTACAATACTTCCTCTTTTCGCCAGAACAACAACACAACTACGTGTATAAACTGAGCGGAGGAGAAAAACGCAAACTGTATCTCTGCACAGTACTGATGAAGAATCCAAACTTTCTGGTACTCGATGAACCGACTAACGACCTTGACATTCAGACTCTGCAAGTACTCGAGGAATATCTCGCTGATTTCGCAGGATGCGTTATCGTAGTAAGCCACGACAGATATTTTATCGACAAAATCGTTGACCATCTTCTCGTATTCAAAGGGAATGGAGAAATCCAGGATTTCCCTGGGAACTATACACAATACAGGGAATGGAAAAGCTTGCAGCCTGCAGCAAAAAAGGAGGAGAAAAAGGAAAACAAACAAAGGGAAAAGCCCAAATCGGAAAAGCGCAAAATGACATATAAAGAAAAAACGCGCTTCGAACAATTAGAAAAGGATATTGCTAACTTGGAAACAGAACAAAAGCAAATAGAGGCAGAACTGTGTAGCGGTAAACTTGACATCAAACAGCTTACGGAAAAGAGTAAACGCTTTGCAGAACTCAAGGAAATAATAGACGAAAAGACAATGGAATGGATGGAACTATCTGAAATAGAAGCATAGACTATTATATCCTAAAAGAAGACAGAGATGCAAATAGATTAAAGTAACATTATAAAATAAGTTAAAAGCGAAACTTTATACCACTAATGTTTCGCTTTTTTCAAAGTTATTTCATAAATTTGCATCGTTTTAAACACAATTCCCATGTTTCCACGTCGGAAACATTCAATCAGAATAAATTTCTTATATACTAAGATAATGTATAGCAAAGACGAATTACTATCTAAAAATATCTCCGAATTGGAAGATATTGCACAAAATCTTGGAGCTCAGCTAAACGCTAACGACTCGCAAGAGGATATCGTATACTCCATTCTCGACAAACAAGCCGAAGTGGAAGGTAACAAAAATCCGCTTGGAACAAAAAGGAAAAGAGTAAGGATTGCCAAGAAAGACACGGATAAAGTTTATACCGTAAAAGGAAATGCCGGAGAAAACTTCGACCTAAAAAAGAGCAAAACGGCAACAAACGAACAACTTCCACTCTTCAACGATACTGATGAAACTAAAGTGGAAGACAAAACCGTAACACCAGTAGAGGAGGCACCAGCACCTAAAAGACGCGGAAGGAAACCAAAAGCCCTCAAGCTGGCAGAACAAGCAGCTGCTGAGGCGGCTGCCGCAGCTGAAACCGCAGCAGAAATAAATGGAATTAAAGACAAGCAGCCTGAAGTTCAGAACAACAATGAAACAAGCGAAATCCCAACTTCTACAACTCCCCAAATCCAAAATACGCCAGAAGAAGAAGTAGCAACAGTTCAACAGATAGGAACAACACCCGAAGAAAAATTCGAAGGGAATGAAAATACAAACAACGAACTGCAAGCTGACCTTATAGCACAACTGCAAGCAAAAGTAAACGAACACAACGAAAAGGCTGAAGAAAAGAAAGCTGAAGCCAATGACAGAATTTGGCAAGGAGACCCTGGAGATGGAACAGACTTTATACCAATTGTCGACTTGCCTATCGAAGACCAAGCAGTAGTGCCAAACTATGACATGTTTGACAATCCCACTACTCCGATACAAAACGACATTGACAATTACGACAATGAATTGCAAAACGAAACTACGGCATATAATTTCGACAATATAATAACAGCAAACGGAGTATTGGAAATTATGCCCGACGGATATGGTTTCCTTCGCTCAAGCGACTATAACTATCTGTCATCGCCAGACGATGTGTACGTATCTAACGCTCAGGTAAAGAATTTCGGTCTGAAAACAGGAGATGTTATAGAATGTCACGTACGCCCACCTCACGACGGAGAAAAATATTTCCCTCTCACATCAATCGACAAGATTAACGGCAGGGAACCTAACGAAGTGAGAGACAGAATTCCATTTGAACATCTTACGCCATTGTTCCCTGACGAGAAATTCTCGCTCTGTGGAGACAAAGCGACAACCAATCTAAGCACAAGAATCGTTGACCTCTTCTCTCCTATTGGAAAGGGACAGCGTGCTCTTATCGTAGCACAGCCAAAAACGGGTAAAACTATACTCATGAAGGATATTGCAAACGCTATTGCAGCTAACCACCCAGAGGCTTACCTCATGATGCTACTTATCGACGAGCGACCGGAAGAAGTTACGGATATGGCTCGTACGGTTAACGCGGAAGTCATCGCTTCTACTTTCGACGAGCCAGCTGAAAGACACGTGAAAATTGCAGGCATAGTGCTCGAGAAGGCTAAGAGAATGGTAGAATGCGGACATGATGTCGTTATCTTCCTGGATTCCATAACACGTCTCGCACGAGCATACAATACCGTATCGCCAGCCAGTGGAAAAGTCTTAACCGGTGGTGTTGACGCCAACGCTCTGCAAAAGCCTAAGCGCTTCTTCGGAGCAGCAAGAAACATTGAAGGAGGAGGTTCGCTTACTATCATAGCTACTGCTCTTATAGATACTGGCAGCAAAATGGATGAGGTTATCTTTGAAGAGTTTAAGGGTACTGGAAATATGGAGTTGCAGCTTGATCGCAGCTTAAGCAACAAACGTATATTCCCTGCTGTTAATCTCGTTGCTTCAAGCACTCGTCGCGACGATTTACTGCAAGACAAGACAACTCTCGACCGTATGTGGATTCTACGCAAATACATTGCCGACATGAATCCTATAGAAGCAATGAACACTATAGACGCAAACATGAAGAGAACACGCGATAATGATGAATTCTTAATGACTATGAATTCATAATAAAGGATTATACATTAAGATTATAAATATAAAAGGCTCGAACAATTGTCGAGCCTTTTTATTTATCGCATTATCAAACAACCATCCACATTTGTTTTCAAATTTATTCCCTCTTCAATATATTCTACAAAAGGAAGTTCTTCTGTAAGCGGATAATAATTTACAACTTTATCTTTATAAACCTCTACAACATAAGCTCCCAAAAATTTACCATCAAGCACAACTCTACTGGAAGCGTATTTTCTTTCATAATCTCTACTCATAAGAATAAATAGCGTTAATCTAACAGACACTTATGTCAATTTAAACTCCCCACTCTTCTCTGTGGAACAGACATGAACTTTTCGTCAGCTGGAGCAACTTGATTTGACGGACTTACTGAAGGCAAGCCTCCATTTGTTTCATCAGAAGAAGAAGCCGTGCTATCGGCAGAATTTGTATTTTCAAATGCAGTACCAACGCTCTCCGAAGTCTTATCCTTACCAATATGGCACCGTATAAGACGGATGTTAGAAACAAACATAAGTTTTAAGGTTGACTGAGATGAATTTTCCTGATTCTGCAAGCTTATAAATCCGCGTATCTCTTTAATACCAAAATTCTCATCATCACTAATGGATATATCGTAATGTGTAGACTCTGAAATATGCAGCACACGAGTAACTATACTGTCGTTGGACAACTTTACAGCCAACATGGCGACTCCATCCTTGTAGCCGTCTTGAAAGATAAACTGAGTGTCAAACGAGAGTATAATACGGTCTCCCTTATGATAGGCAGAATCTGCTACAATATGAAAACTCTCCACATTATTTGGCTCAACCGTGGCAAGTACATATGATGAAGCCTCACGCCATACATTTGCCGTATCACCAGAAGTAGCATTCTCCCCAAAATTACTAACATCAGAAGCTGCAGCTCCTAAAGAGACGGCCTCATCGGAAAGTCGCTTCGAAAGATTCTCGTATATTGTTTGGAATCTGTCTGCATGACGAGTATAATAAACTAGAGAAGAGTCAAATTCTGCCTCCGTAACACCATGCTTCTTCAACACCGAAGCCTCATACATACGCTTTTGGAAATCATTCGTATCATTCTCGGATATCATCCCCATAGCAATATGATAATCGAAAAGAATATCCTCCATATCACCAGGCTGAATATATTTACCTGGCACTTGTGGCTTGCACGATAAAAATAAAGCGACACATGCAAACATAAAGAAAGCTACAGAAAAATATTTCTTCATTTTGTTTTCCATCAGATTTTCATCTTATTAATTATGCAAAATATGGCGCAGACTAAGTTTATCTTTAGTCTCGCCATACTGATTATATCATTTATCCGCAAGTTTTTCGCTTACATCGGATATATCGCCATCATGTACTTTTCTTTCTTTCGCGGAAAAATTATCATGCTTTCTTTTACCTTCAAAAGACAACTGCGATAACTCCGTTCTACAAAACAATATGAGCAAAACAAAGCCAACACTGATACAGGCATCAGCGAAATTAAATATCGGACTGAAAAAAACAAATTCCTCTCCGCCCCATACCGGCACCCAACTTGGCCAAGTAGTTACTATCAGCGGAAAATAGAACATATCTACAACTCTGCCAGTCAGGAAAGTAGAATACCCGTCTCCGAAAGGCACAAAATACGATACATAGAAAGGTGACGAACCACTGAAGACCAAACCATAAAACATACAGTCTATAAGGTTTCCAACTGCTCCGGCAAAAACAAGACTCAATACTAAGACATAAAACGTACGTGCCTTACTCTTAACCTGTTTCACTATATACCATCCCAATAAAGCAATCAAGACCATACGGAAAAGACTTAACACAGGCTTGTTTATAAAAGTCATCCCGTATGCCATTCCATTGTTCTCGATAAATTTTATATAAAACCAGTCGGCAATATGTATCTGTCCGCCAAGAGGCATAGTTGTTTTTACCCAAACTTTTATTATCTGGTCTACAACAATAGCTATAAAAATCGTGGTACAGGCAATTAGCCCTTTCTTTCTACTAAGATTTTTCAGATTCATTATCTTATTTCTTTCTTGCATTCTTAGATGCTACACTCAATGTTGCATGAGGAACAATACGGAGACGTTCTTTAGGAATCAATTCCCCGGTAATACGGTCAATGCCATACGTTTTATTCTCAATACGCACAAGAGCGGCCTCCAATCCTTGAATAAACTTCTGCTGGCGACTAGCCAACTGCATCATCTCTTCTTTCGACTGCGTAGCACTACCCTCTTCAAGAATTTTATACGTTGGTGATGTATCATCAACATCATTACCATCAACATTCATCAAAGAACGCATCATTTGACTATAGTCGCGACGAGCAAGCTCAAGTTTCTCATTTATAATCTCACGGAACTCTTCCAGTTCTTCATCGCTGTAACGTGTTTTCTCTGTTGCCATAATAGTTAGATTTTTTTAAGCCTAAATATTAATTAGAGATGGCGAGCCTTAAAAGCACGCCATCTCCATATTTTTTCAGGCCTTAGTTACTTTAATATTGATCTTAAGTCCATCGACATCTGTTTCGACTCCATCATTATCCGATAGTTTAACACCATCAGCCAACACCTGAGTTTTGATATATTCCGAATATCCATCAAGAGCTGCTTTAACTTGCTCTACAGGTGTTACCTCAACGATAATGCGGTCTGTAATCTCAAGCCCAGATTCCTTTCTTATATTCTGGATTCTATTAATAAGTTCACGTGCCATTCCTTCATTACGCAACTCATCATTGAGCTCCACTTCAAGGGCTACCGTAAGATTGCCCTCGTTGCTTACAAGCCATCCAGGAATATCCTCACTGATAATTTCCACATCTGCTGCATCAACGGTTACACCCTGACCGTCAACACAAACATTAATTTTGCCATTCGTTTGAAGAGCTGAAATCTCCTCTTGTGACAAAGCTCCCATAGCTGCAGCAATACCTTTCATGAGCTTTCCGAACTTCTTGCCCATAGTTCTGAAGTTACACTTCACCTTTTTCACAAGAACACCAGAGCCTTCAACAAAGCGAAGTTCTTTAACGTTTACTTCATTCTTTATCAGCTCCTTTACTGCATCTATATGATTCTTTTGTTCATCATCAATAGCAGGAATCATTATTGCCTGTAGCGGTTGACGGACCTTAATATTTACCTTACGACGAAGTGCAAGAACCATAGACGTTATTTTCTGTGCCATACCCATACGAGTTTCAAGATCAGAATCAATAAAACTCTCGTCAGCAACAGGGAACTTGGCAAGATGAACAGAGCATTCCTCTCCACGTCCAGTTGCATTGGTCAAGTCGAGATAAAGCTGATCTGCATAGAACGGAGCAAAAGGTGCAACAAGCTTTGCTACAGTTTCAAGACATGTATAAAGAGTCTGATAAGCAGAAAGTTTATCTTTGCTCATTTCCTTTCCCCAGAAGCGTTTACGGTTCAAGCGAACATACCAATTGCTAAGGTCATCATTAACAAACGCATCAATCAATCGTCCAGCACGTGTCGGATCATAATTCTGCAATTCGCGGTCAACACCCTTAATCAATGTATGTAGCACGGAGAGAATCCATCTGTCAATCTCCGGCCGTTCAGCCAATGGCACATCAGCTTGTGAATAGTCGAACCCATCTACATTTGCATATAAACTAAAGAACGAGTACGTATTATAGAGTGTCCCGAAGAATTTGCGTCTTACCTCATCCACTCCATTAGCATCAAACTTTAGATTGTCCCAAGGTTCAGAGTTGGTCATCATATAGAATCGTACGGCATCAGCGCCATACTTGTCAATCATCTCAAAAGGATTAACAACATTTCCTACATGCTTAGACATTTTATTACCCTTAGCATCGAGCACCAGTCCTGACGAGATGACATTCTTAAACGCCACGCTATCAAAGACCATAGTAGCAATAGCATGAAGCGTAAAGAACCATCCACGTGTTTGGTCAACTCCCTCATTGATAAAATCAGCAGGGAAAGCCAATCTGTCGTCAATCATCTCCTTGTTTTCAAACGGATAATGAATCTGTGCATACGGCATAGAACCCGAATCAAACCAAACGTCGATAAGATCAGTTTCACGCTTCATCGGCTTACCAGTCTTGCTGACAAGTACTATATTATCAACATACGGACGGTGCAAGTCTATCTTGTCATAATTCTCCTTAGAATAGTCGCCAGGCACAAAGCCCTTATCCTTCATCGGATTAGATGCCATAACACCAGAGGAAACACTCTTTTCTATTTCATCATACAATTCCTGTAGCGATCCTATGCAGATTTCCTCTCCATCCTCATTACGCCATATTGGAAGTGGAGTACCCCAATAGCGAGAACGAGAAAGGTTCCAGTCATTCAGATTCTCAAGCCAATTGCCGAAGCGTCCTGAACCTGTAGATTCCGGTTGCCAATTAATTGTCTTATTCAGTTCCACCATACGGTCTTTCTTTGCCGTAGAACGGATGAACCAGCTATCGAGCGGATAATAAAGAATCGGTTTATCTGTACGCCAGCAGTGCGGATAGTTATGTACGTGTTTTTCTATTTTGAACACAGTACCATTCTGCTTCATCTCCATACAAATTACGATATTCAAGTCTTCAGCCTTAGCTGCAGCTTTTTCGTCGTATTTTCCGTCCTTATTAAACTCAGGAGCATAAGCATTTTTCACATAGTCGCCGGCATGATGTCCATAAGCCTCAACATCAACACAGTCCTTGACAAAATTATCGTCAAGTTCCTCTATTAAATAGTATTTACCCTGCAGGTCTACCATAGGGCGAGTTTCACCTCTTTTATTTATAAGGAACAGTGAAGGTATATGAGCATCTTTAGCTACTTTAGCATCATCAGCTCCGAATGTCGGAGCAATATGTACAATACCAGTACCATCTTCTGTTGTAACATAGTCGCCGAGAATAACACGGAAAGCATTGTCTTCCATCTCAACGAACTTATCTTTACCATTCTCACTCTCAAAGACTTTATCCGAATGAGCATTTGCATATTCTGTTACAAAAGCAGGAGAGTTTTTGTCCACCTTAGCAGTTGGCTTCACCCATGGCATAAGTTGTTTATAATGTATACCTTCAAGCTCACGTCCTGTATACTCCCCAACGACGCGATAAGGAACAACCTTATCACCATGTTTATAATCCTCCATTGGAGCATCTTTTCCTTCCGGCTTAAAATAAGAGTTAACCAAAGGTTCTGCAATAATAACCGTCAGTTTTTCATCCGTATAAGGGTTATAAGTTTCAATTGCAAGATATTTTATCGATGGACCAACACAGAGCGCAGTATTCGAAGCAAGAGTCCATGGTGTGGTAGTCCAAGCCATAAAACACGGCTTTCCCCACTTTGTCCATTCTTCTTTTGGCTCAGATATTTCGAAGAGTGCCGTACATGTAGTATCTTTAACGTCACGATAACATCCAGGCTGATTAAGTTCATGTGAACTTAATCCAGTTCCTGCACCCGGACTATACGGTTGGATAGTATATCCTTTATAGAGTAAATCCTTTCCGTATAGTTGCTTAAGTAGCCACCACAGGGTTTCTATATACTTATTATCGTATGTAATATAAGGATGATCAAGATCAACAAAATATCCCATTTCTTCTGTAAGCTTACGCCATTCGGCAGTAAACTTCATCACGTTTTCCCGGCATTTACGGTTATAATCCTCAACAGAAATATACTTATCAGACTCTTTATTATCGATATCTGCCTTTGTTATGCCCAGTTCTTTTTCAACTCCGAGCTCAACAGGAAGTCCATGCGTATCCCATCCAGCCTTGCGGTGGACTTGCATACCCTTCATCGTTTTGTATCGGTTAAATGTATCCTTTATGGAACGTGCCAAAACGTGGTGAATTCCAGGATGTCCGTTAGCAGAAGGTGGTCCTTCAAAGAATACGAACTGCGGACATCCCTCACGCTCATCTATAGACTTATGGAACACATCATTTTTGTTCCACATTTCCAAAATTTCATTGTTTACTTTTGTCAGGTCCAAACCTGAATGCTCGGCAAATTTCTTAGCCATATATTATCTTCTTAAAATTTTAAGTTGTTATTATATTTAGGGCACAAAGTTACGCAAAAAAATATTTACCGCAAAATACTTTATGCTTTCTTTGCTTTTTAATCTATCGATATATTATCAGAAAGCCTCCCTGTATTTATTCTCATCCTTATCATTCAACATCGACAAATAGCTCTGATAACGACTCTGTGCTATATAATGCTCTCCCACAGCCTTTAATACAGCACAGCCGGGTTCGTGTGTATGCGTACAATTATTAAAACGACAATTTTGCGAGAATTTAAATATATCTTTAAAATATCCGGTTATTTCTTCTGGTTCCATATTAAAAGTACCAAAACCTTTTATACCCGGAGTATCAATAATATAGCCACCTCTTTCAAGCTGTATCATCTCACTGAAAGTAGTTGTATGCATTCCTGTATTGTGAGAATCGCTTATATCAGAAGTACGCAGATTTACCCCTGGCACTATTTTGTTTATAAGAGTAGACTTCCCTACTCCACTATTTCCGCTAAGCAAAGTTATTTTTCCTTCAAGCAAACCAAGCAAATCATCTATACCATCCCCCTTTTCTGCAGATATTGCAACACAGTCATATCCAACAGTCTCATAGAGGTCTATCATCATCTTTTGATATTCCAGTTCATCTTCCGTAAGTAAGTCCGTTTTGTTAAACACGAGTACTACAGGTACACTATAGGCTTCTGCCGATGCAAGAAAGCGGTCAATAAACGTAGTACTGGTTTGTGGATGATTGACAGTAACAAGCAAAAAAGCCTGATCTACATTTGCTGCAATTATATGACTCTGTTTACTTAGGTTTTGTGATTTTCGGATAATATAGTTACGTCGATCCTCTATATTTGTAATAAAAGCAGTCCCTTCTTGATTTCGAACAATCTCCACCCTGTCGCCTACAGCTACAGGGTTAGTACTTCTAATACCCTTCAGTCTGAAGTTTCCTTTTATCTTGCTTTCAACGACATTACCGTCGTCTGTCTTTACAGTATACCAACTGCCTGTGTTTTTTATCACCAAACCTTTCATAATATAAATATTGAAAGATAATCCAAATAACAAATGCCACTTGACAACCGCAACCTCTTTATTTTACGTTTGCCAAATGGCATCTGCCTATATCATTCTCCAGTTTTCTCGTCTGCGGCACGAAGTATCACACTCGTTGCCCCGAGTGTAAACAGGGTACCATCATATATAACCCTACGTTCCTTATCTCCAAGAATTTCATTATCAACGAAAGTACCCGTATTACTAGGTCCATCACGCAAGATATATTTCAGTTTACCTGTTTTTTTATCTCTTGAAACATTTATCACACAATGACTGATATCCATACTTGGGTCATTTGTTTCTATTTTCAAATCAACCTTAGCATTTTTCATATATCTGCCAATTGTATTATCCCCCATCTTCAGCGGCAGCACCTGTTTATAATGAAAAACATTCTCTATAACGACAATAGAGCCACATCCGTTCTCATCAGCATTTTCGTCAGGATTTTCATCCTTTTGACGGTTACGCAGTTTTGTAACGCCCATGCGTATACCAAACTCCTTACCACATTCAGGACATTGAAACACGAGCGATTGCCCTTCCCGATATTTCGTTTCGTCAAAAATTATATAATTGTCACACTTCGGACAACGAACTCTTTTCATACAACAAATAATAATTTATTTTACATGATAAATCCAAGCATCCTTGAATACCCCCTTATTGCGAAAAGCATTCAACTCAGACAGAGCCTTCTCTTCAGAAGAATAGTTTCCATAAACTACCTTTAGCGAACCACCATTCTCCCCTTCAAGGCGAACCTTGAGATAACCATCAGAATGAAGTTTCCTTACGTACTCCTCCGCATTGGATTTTGTTATACGGCAAGCAAGAACTATACAATATCCGCTTTCATCCAAATTTTCACTTCCAGCTTTCCGACTTTCTTTTTTTCCCTCATCAGATTTTGCATCTTCGACAGACGTCTTTATAACGATTGAAGCAGGTTTAGAACAAATACGTCCATTGTTTTCCGCCATGCGACCAGCCCCATCTTTTATATTAGAATCTCCACCTTTCGAATCATCCAATTTTACTCCATAGAGCTGAACATTTTGCATTCCGCCATCTCTTGGAATAAGGTTATACAGCAGACCGCTACCTATATTTCCTATCTTCTTACCGTCATTATAGACATCATTACTTATTGGGGTAGCAAGCATAAAGAAAGCCACAATAGAGCAAGCAACGGCCACAATATTACGCAAAACGCTAACCTTCACACTGATAACGCGCTCATTTTTTCCATAAGCAGCATTTTCTTCCACCGTGTTTGAAAAAGAAACAACCTTTGTGCCAGTAGTTTTTACACAACAACCAGCATTCAAAGAAGACTCCGACGGACCAGTAGAATCAAGAACCGGCGTCACAACAAGCGAAGTCGCTTTTTTGCCTTCAGCCTCCGCTTCAAGACGCTGCAAATCAACACCTACAAGTCCATAAAGCCCCGGAGTAAGAACCCCAGCTTCACATGGTTCAAACTCATAATTACCCTCATTATTAATAGAAATAACGCCGATATTATCAAGTTCATAAATTCCTTCAACCTCAAGGGTACGTTTCAGTTCAACCACCTCAGAGTCAATTTTTCTCAAAGCCTCCGGATAGCTAATATCATACGCTTCAACATACGACTGAGCCAAAAGCGAATCGTTCATATCAAGCTTAGAATTAAATCCAAGCGTACGATAAGGCGGCAAGAACATATTACTATCCTTGTCGAAACGCGCACCTACATAATGCGCCACAAACCCGCCCAATCCAGGAACGATAACACAATCGTTGTCGAGCAGAAGTATTTCTATATGTTTTTCTAATTCTATCACGAGTGCAAAATTACGCATTTTTGTTCGATTTGCCAAACAAACACAGCAAAACAAAGTAAGTAAAATAAAAAAAAGCAAAAACAGACACACTTTAAGATTTTATTTTTTACTTTTGCACTAAAATTTATAAAATTATGGAATATACAAAAACAGAAATCGAAGGCGTATATATAATTGAGCCAAAAATTTTCAACGATACCCGTGGCTATTTCTTCGAAGCATTCAAGCAGAAAGAATTTGAAGAGAACGTATGCAAAATCAATTTTGTACAGGACAACGAATCAAAATCATCCTATGGCGTTCTTCGTGGTCTCCACTACCAAAAAGGTGAATTCTCTCAAGCAAAACTCGTAAGAGTAATAAAAGGAAAAGTTTTGGACGTAGCCGTTGATATCAGAAAGAGTTCACCAACATTCGGCAAGCATGTAATGGTTGAACTTAGCGAGGACAACAAGCGACAACTATTCATTCCACGCGGTTTTGCCCATGGTTTCCTTGTATTGAGTAAGGAGGCAATTTTTACCTATAAAGTAGACAATGTATATGCTCCCCAAAGTGAAGCCTCAATAAAGTTCAACGATCCTGATCTCGGTATAGAGTGGCCAATCGATTCATCGGAAGTTCTCACAAGCGAGAAAGACCTCAAAGGCAAAAGCTTCAAGGAAGCCGACCTGTTTGAATAAACAACAGACGCCACTTTAATATAAGATTGCGCAGTATATAGAAATTCGAATTGCGCACATTACATAATAAAATGAACAAACTGACTTTCATATTACTTTCCTTAGTTGCTGTAACTCTCCTTGCCTGCAAGAACGGGAGTCCAAACAGCACTGAACGGCAAGAAGACTTACAGGCAAAAAAACTTTTACAAGGAATTTGGATAGACCCTGACGATGAAGACGTTGTCTTCAAAATAAAGGGTGACACTATTTACTATCCAGACTCCTTGAGCCAGCCTATTAAATTTGCCGTATATGGTGACACTCTTGAGATGCAAAGCTCTACCGGCTCAAAATACGCCATACTTAAACAGTCGGCACACATATTCGAATTCAAAAATCCCAACGGGGATATTATAAAACTAATAAAGGGGTCTGATCCAAGCTACGAAACACAATTCGAGGAAAAGAAACCCGCTCCGGTAAATCAAAATAAAATTCTGAAAAACGACTCTGTAGTATTCTGTAATCAAGAGCGATATCATTCTTACGTACAGGTCAATCCTACCACATATAAAGTATTAAAGACTTCATATAGCGATGACGGCTTAGAGGTTGAAAACGTGTATTTTGACAATACTGTTCACGTTGGGGTGTACAAACAGACAGAAAAGATTTTTTCAAAAGATTTCTATAAAAAAGATTTTTCTAAATTTGTCCCATCCGACTTTCTTCGTCAAAGTGTATTGAGCGACATTATACTTAATAATAGCGACAACAAATATCTTCACTATCAGGCACAGCTTGTAATACCTGACAGCTACTTGAGCTATATAGTAAACATTGATATTTCTACCGACGGAAAAATGTCGATGAGAATACAAAAGTAGATTTCACTATAAGCCGTTTTCCAACACATACAGGATATAGCCTTTACTGCTTCACACTCCGAAGCGTAAAGGCTATATCGCTTAATACGCATCGATTAACATAATCAAGCAACAAGATCCTTAATATATTGTCATTCTCAAAAAAAAATCAGAATAATGATTTTACATCCAAATCAAGATTTAATCATTTACTTGGCGATTACAGAAAAAAGACTTACCTTTGCACATTAGCAATAGGAAAACCTAAAATAAAGAAATGATATCAGTAGAAGGATTAAAAGTGGAATTCGGCATAAAGCCGCTCTTCGAAGGCGTTTCGTTCGTGATAAACGACCGCGACCGCATAGCCCTCGTTGGAAAGAACGGAGCCGGCAAATCCACAATGCTCAAGATACTCTGTGGACAAGAAAAGCCAACCTCAGGCACAGTATCTGTACCTAACGATACAACAATCGGCTACCTTCCTCAGGTTATGAAACTCGTCGACGATACAACCGTAAGAGAGGAAACACGAAAGGCATTTGCAAACGTAGCACTGCTAAAAAAGAAGGTAGACGAACTCGAAAAACAGCTCTCGGAGCGCGACGACTACGAAACGCAAGATTATCTCGACCTCGTGGAGCGCTTCACAAATGCCCACGACCGCTATATGATGGCTGAACCAGACAGTATGGAGGCTAATATGGAACGCACACTAACTGGTCTTGGTTTCTCCCGTGATGATTTTGACCGTCCGACGAGTGAATTCAGCGGCGGATGGCGAATGAGAATAGAATTGGCAAAAATTCTTCTTGAAAGTCCTGACGTACTCTTACTCGACGAACCAACTAACCACCTCGATATCGAGAGCATACAATGGTTGGAACAGTTTCTTGCACAAAGTGCAAAAGCGGTAGTACTAGTAAGTCACGACCGAGCATTCATAAATAATGTAACAAACCGCACGCTCGAGATAAGCTGTGGTAAGGTGATAGATTATAAAGTAAAATACGACCAATATGTTGTTTTGCGTCGTGAACGTCGCGAACAACAGCTGAGGGCTTACGAGAACCAACAAAAGGAAATCGCTGATATAAAAGATTTTATAGAGCGCTTTAGATACAAGCCAACAAAGGCCGTACAGGTACAAAGCCGTATCAAGCAGCTCGAAAAAATAGTACCTATTGAAATAGACGACGTGGACAATTCTCAGATGCATCTCAAGTTTCCCCCATGTCTTAGGAGTGGCGACTACCCTGTTATCTGCAATGACGTTAAAAAGGTCTACGGAGAACATACTGTATTCTCAAACGTAAATCTCACGATAAAACGAGGCGAAAAGGTTGCCTTTGTTGGAAAAAACGGCGAAGGAAAATCTACACTCGTAAAATGTATAATGGGCGAAATACCATTCAGCGGAACACTAAAGATAGGTCACAATGTACAGATAGGATATTTTGCACAGAACCAAGCGCAACTGCTCGAACCAAACATAACAGTGTTCGACACTATCGACCGTGTGGCACGTGGAGAAATACGCCTCAAAATAAATGATATCCTCGGGGCATTCATGTTTGGCGGAGAAGCATCTGAAAAGAAGGTTGGAGTACTCAGTGGAGGCGAGCGTAGTCGTCTGGCAATGATACGTCTGCTTCTCGAACCTGTAAACCTACTTATCCTCGATGAGCCGACAAACCATCTCGACATGCGTTCAAAGGACGTTCTGAAAGAGGCTATACGCAACTTCGACGGAACAGCTATCGTAGTAAGCCACGACAGAGAGTTCCTCGACGGACTCGTAACCAAAGTTTATGAATTCGGCGGCGGAAAGGTAACTGAACATCTCGGCGGAATATATGATTTTCTCGAGAAACACAACATATCTTCGCTCGATTCACTCGGTAGGACAGCTAATGAAGAAAAGGGTACATCAACCCCTTCAGCGGTAAAGGTTGCCACAACAAGTTCGAACGCCGAGACAAAGACAGATGCAAAACAAAGTTACGCTGAGCATAAAGAACAGCAGAAGCGCATACGTAAAGCCCAGAAAGCGGTAGACGACGCTGAAAAGAATATCGAAAAAATGGAGACAAGACTCAAGGAACTTGACAGTCTGCTCTCCCAGCCCGAAAACGCCACTAACATGGAGCTCGTTACGGAATATTCAGAAACGAAAGAAAAGCTCGATGCTGAAGTAGAACGCTGGGAAAAACTTGCCGAAGAGTTAGAAGGACTGTCGGCTTAAATAAGAACAAAGACGAAACATAAAAATAGAAAAATCATGAAAATGAAAAGTATTATTCCGATGGTGGCTTTTGCCTCCATCTCATTCTCGGCAATGGCACAAGAGCTGAAGTCGGGAATCGACCTAACAAACCTCGACAATAGCGTGCGCCCACAAGACGACTTCTTCCAATATGCCTGTGGCGGTTGGATGAAAAAGAACCCTCTTCCGGCTGCATACTCACGCTATGGTAGCTTCGACGTGCTCGGTGAGGAAAATAACAAAAGAATAAACGGTATACTTAAAGAGTTACTCGAGAAAACATACGCTAAAGGTTCTGTAGAACAAAAACTTAGTGACTTGTATAAGCTCGCCATGGATGAGAAGCGTCGAGATGCAGACGGAGTAAAACCTCTTGCCGGAGTACTCGGAAGATTGGAAAAAGCAAAGAGCGTAAAAGAACTCTTCAACATTCAACTCTCGCTCATTCCATATGGCGACAATGAATTCTTCGGTGTATATATCGGTGCAGACGAGAAGAACGCCCAACAGAACATCATCAACATTACGCAAGGCGGAATAACCCTCGGACAAAAAGAATACTATCTCGACACCGACTCGGCAACAACAGCAATCCGCGATGCATACAAGAAACATATCGTAAGAATGTTTAAAATGTTTGGTTTCAAAGAGAACGTTGCTGAGGCGAAGATGAAAAACGTGATGAAGATTGAAACCGAACTTGCAAAAGTATCTAAATCAAATACGGAACTGCGTGACCCAGAGGCTAACTACCACAAAATGACACTGAAGGCCTTTAACGAGAAATATCCTCATCTTCAGCTCAATAAACAGCTTCTTGCTTCGGGAATAGCTATAGAGAAAGCTAAAGAGCTTGTTGTTGGACAGCCTGAGTTCTTAACAGGAGCAGACAAAGTTGTTGCAGGAATTACGACAGCAGAATACCGCGACTATATGGAATGGGGACAGATTATGAGTGCTGCCGGATACTTGAGCGATGATGTAGTACAGGCAAACTTCGACTTCTTCGGAAAGACCATGAGTGGCAGGAAAGAAAACCACCCACTATGGAAACGTGCTACAAGTCAGGTAGAGAGCCAGATGGGACAAGCACTCGGAAAGATATATGTGGAAAAATATTTCCCCGCTTCGTCGAAGGAACGCATGAAGACTCTTGTGGCAAATCTTCAAAAAGCACTTGCAAAGCGTATTGAGGCACAAGACTGGATGAGTCAAGAGACGAAACAAAATGCTCTCAACAAACTCAGTTCTTTCTATGTAAAAATCGGTTATCCAGACAAGTGGATTGACATGACGGAGCTAAACATCGACCCTACAAAGTCATACTATGAGAATATTGAGGAGTGTCGTCGTTTCTGGAACAAATGGACAATAGATAATAAGGTAGGAAAACCTGTAGACAAAGATGAGTGGCAAATGTATCCACAAACGGTAAATGCTTACTACAACCCTACAACAAACGAAATATGCTTCCCTGCAGGAATTCTGCAGAAACCATTCTTCGACCCTGAGGCTGACGATGCTTTCAATTATGGAGCTATCGGTGTGGTAATCGGTCATGAGATGACACACGGATTTGACGACCAGGGACGCCATTACGATAAAGACGGAAACATGAAGGACTGGTGGACGGCTGCCGATGCAGAAAATTTCAACAAGCGTGCTGACCTGTATGCCAACTTCTTCTCTGCTATCAAGGTGTTACCGGATCTCAACGCTAACGGGCGTTTCACTCTTGGCGAGAATCTTGCCGACCACGGAGGACTACAAGTTGCCTTCGAGGCTTATAAAGAAGCAACAAAAGACACCCCGCTGAAGACAATCGACGGACTGTCTCCTGACCAACGTTTCTTTATTGCTTACGCTGAGGTTTGGGCAGCCAACATCACTGAGGCAGAAATAAGACAGCGCACAAAGAGCGATCCTCATGCGCTTGGAATGTGGCGTGTAAATGGAGCTCTGCCACATATTAATATGTGGTATGATGCCTTCGGCGTAAATTCTAACGACAAGATGTTTATTCCTGTTGACCAGCGTCTGAAATTATGGTAAGAAAAATAAACGGCTATCTATAAAGAAATCTGCCAATAACTTCCATATATATTATGGTATAAGTTATTGGCAGATTTTTTCGTTATGTTAGTATTTTTACTATCTAATATATACTACCTCCTTTTTCATTCTTCGTCATTTCATTCCATTCTTCCATAGCCTTCTTCCAGTCGGTCTGCTCTCCTGATTCGATAGCGAGTTTTTCTTTTTCAGCCTCGTCGCGAGCCTTGTCCCGCTTACGCTTTTCCTTCATAGATTCTATTGTTGCATCATCAAGGATACGAATAGCTCCACGTTTTACGGCAGCCTCAAGTTCTATCTCCCCAAAAGCACGTCCTGGTTCGTTGAAATCAGAGATATTAAACTCGTACTCCGTGCGCAGAGTATGACGAATTTCTTTCTGTTTCGCACGGTTGGCTGTAGACTTTAGGCGCAGCAGCTTGCCAATTGCCTTTATCTCACTTTCTGAATATTTATTTCTTCCCATCTTCTGTTTTTGTCTACAAAGTTAACGTAAAATGACCGAAATAAAAAGATTTTATATAAAAAGTATAGTTTTCCATACTCGTAGACGTATATTTAAACCACTTTTTCGTACCTTTGTAGAAAAGTTAATATTTTACAATTTATAATTAGATTGCTCTCGCTCCGCTGATGTTTAGTGCTTTGAATGGGGGCATAAAATGAAGAGTTAGGAATTATATAATGAAAAAATTCAAAGATAAAAGACAAATGCTCTTTTGGGCACTGATAATAATGACAATAATAGCATTGCTGCCTTTTTTGGGAGAAACGCTATTCAATACCAAGGGAGAACCAAGAGAAGCCGTTGTTGCACTTTCAATGCTGCAAACCGGAGATTGGATTTCGCCTATAAATAATGGTGTAGACATTGCATATAAACCACCGTTTTTCCATTGGTGCGTGGCGCTTTGTTCACTCTTTATCGGTAAGGTGACGGAGTTTACATCGCGACTTCCGTCTGCAATAGCTACCATAATTATGGTGCTCGTAATGTATCGCTGCATGATAAAAAACAAGATTGATGAACGTCTGGCATTTATTACCGGAGCCGTTACACTTACCGCCTTCGAAGTGCACCGTGCAGCAATGGCATGTCGCGTTGACATGGTACTTTCCTCACTCACTGTTGTAGCAATACTCATCTTTCAGCGTTGGCACGCCACACGCAAAAATGTATTTCTTCCGATAATTGTACTGCTCCTCAGCGGGGCATTCCTTACCAAAGGACCTGTTGGAGCCTTGTTGCCATGTGTGGTAATGGGAGCATACATGCTGTTAAGAGGCGAACGGCTATATAAGGCTATCGCCATAAGTCTGGCTCTGGTACTTGCGGCAAGCGTGTTGCCTGTGGCATGGTATTATACTGCATATCAGGAGAGAGGCAACGAGTTCCTGTATCTTGTATACGAAGAGAACGTGTTGAGGTTGCTGGGGAAAATGGCTTATTCCTCACATGAGGCTCCTGCTATATATAATATAGGTACAATGCTTTCCGGATTCCTGCCATATACTCTGTTTGCCATAGCGGCACTTTTCACGGTAAAATATCGTCTGCCGCATTTCGAAGGTCATACTGGTATAGCTGGCAGATTGCAAAAGTATATCTGCCGACAATGGAATAAACTGAAGAGAATGCCGGACTACGACCTCCTTGCCTTGATTGGTGCCGTCATAATATTCGTGTTCTATTGTATCCCTAAAAGCAAACGAAGCGTATATCTGCTTCCTGTGTATCCATTTGCAGCATACTATCTATCAAAGCTTATATTATGGATGGTTAGTCAAAGACACAAAGTTGCGGAGGCTTTCGGATGGCTGATTGTCACACTTGCTATACTCGTGCCTGTAGTATCTGCTCTGCTTATGGCGGGAGTTGTTCCCGTATCCGTATTCCACGGCAAGCATGCAGCAGACAATGCTGCATATATCGAAAGCTTTACCGAGAGAGCATGGGGATTAGCTTTTCTCTTTGCCATAGTGGCTACAGCATTTGCGGTATGGGTATTCGTAAAACGACGCAATCGCTCGCCATACTGGTTTTGTGGTAGTCTGACGGTACTCGTCGTAGCATTGAACATCTCGCTCGACGGGGTTGTACTGCCAAGGATACTCGGTGTGAAGTCTGACTACAAGATGGCAAGTGAAATTGCAAAGCTCGTGCCACCAGAAGAAAAGATCTGGGACTATCGCCATGACTGGAAACCTGGCGAGAGGAGCAGAATGCATCAATTTACCGTAAACTTCTATATAGGCGACCGCATCGTGCCGCTCGATTTCAACAAGCCTAAGGCGGGATATATGATAATGGGCACCGACGACTACTTGCCGTTTGTAAAGAAATATCCATGTTATCGCCTCGTAAAAGTGAAGAGTTTTAAACATAAAAGCTGTGACGACAAGAGGTTTCTAACTCTCTATACTTTCTCCATGAAGTAGAGGAATCGCAGTTTGTTGTAAATAAAATCAGGAAGCATATTTAATTATGAAATTAGCAATAGTCGTACCGTGTTATAATGAGGAAGAAGTACTGCCCGAAACAAGTAAGCGACTCCTCGAAGTTATAGAAAATCTCGTAAAAAAAGAACTCGTTGACGAAGGACAGATTCTCTTTGTCGACGACGGTAGCCGCGACAAGACATGGCAGCTTATAGAAGAAGCCGGAGAAAAGGACAAAAGGATCGGCGGACTGAAACTTTCGTGTAACCGTGGACATCAGTATGCTTTATGGGCTGGACTGAAATGGTCGGCAGAACATAGCGATGTATCTATTTCTATTGATGCTGATTTACAAGACGATGTAAATGCTATATATGAGATGGCGGAGAAATTCCGTAGCGGCTATGATATCGTATTCGGGGTAAGGAAAGAACGCAAAACCGACACATTTTTTAAACGAACAACGGCACTTGCCTTCTATCGGCTGATGACGACACTCGGAGGAAAAATTATCTACAACCATGCCGACTTCCGACTTATGAGCCGAAGGGCGATGTGTGCACTGATGCAGTATCCGGAAGATAATCTGTTCTTGCGCGGCATGGTTCCTACCGTAGGTTTTCCATCGACATCGGTATACTATAACCGCAGCGAGCGTTTTGCCGGCGAATCGAAATATCCGCTGAAGAAGATGATTGCCTTTGCCCTTGAGGGCATTACTTCGTTTTCCGTAAAACCGCTACGGCTGATTACTTATTTGGGGATAGTCTTCATTCTCGTTGCATTCGGCGTTATTGCATATGCCCTTTACGAGCATTTCGCTGGACATACGATAGAGGGATGGACATCACTTCTCGTTAGTCTGTGGTTTATCGGCGGCAGCGTATTGCTTGCATGTGGAGTTACGGGGGAGTATATAGGCAAAATATATCTTGAAGTAAAGCATCGCCCAAAATATTTTATTGAAAAAAAGACAAACGCATAGGCGTTTGTCTTTTACAGATAAGATATAGCGCTAAATAAGCAATCTCCCGTATATGAGTTTTTTTCGAGAAAAGTATCATTGTATCATAAAAAGGCATTTTTTAGACCTTAACAATTTGGTAATCAATAAAATACTTCAATGATACTTTTCTATATTTTTTACAGAAAGTATCATAGAAGTATCATAAAATGGTATTAAGTATCATAAAAACGCAAACTTATCAATATCGGCTATTCAATTTGCTGATTTCATTTTTTGAATGAAATTATAAGCATATATGCGTCTCGGGATATTGCCCACAACGTGGGCATCGAAGTCTTGCGCCGTGGGCATCGATGCCCATGATAGTGGGCACTGACTGCCCAAACTATGGGCATAAAGTTGGGCACTTTGTTCATACATTTAAAACGGCATTCCTACAGCAAAGTGGAAAGCAAAATCACGACTTAGTTTCGGATGGATAATGGCGAAATGCTCATTCTTAGAGTCATAAGCTGGATTGATAGCTTTCATTCCCATATCGAAACGCAGTATGAAATAGTTGAAGTTAAGACGAATACCAAGTCCATAAGCCACTGCTATCTGTTTATAAAAAGAGTCAAGACGGAACTGTCCGTCTGGCTGCTCGTCGTAACGCCGCAGCGTCCATATATTTCCTGCGTCAACAAATGCCGCACCATAAAACTTCCAGAACAGGAAAGTGCGCAGTTCTGCGTTAAGGTCGAGCTTCATGTCGCCAGTTTGGTTGATAAAATCTATCCTACCGTCTTTTCCCTTAAAGCCACCAGGGCCAAGTCCTCTTACCGTCCATCCCCTTACAGAGTTGGCACCACCCGAGAAATAACGTTTTTCAAATGGCAAGACCTTACTGTTGCCATAAGGATAAGCTGCACCGAGAGCTGCATGAAAGACCAGTTGGTTGTTCTTGTCGAAAGATACCATGTGAGTATAGTCAAGGTCAAGCTTAGCATATTGCGCATAGGCAATATTAAAAACTTCATAGTTCCCGTTACTGTTTTTGTTGAGCTTTGCAGCATGCGAAATACCGTTAAGTAAATTACCTGCCGTTTCGAAATTTATCTTAAAGGCATTATATTTATGACTGTAAGACATTCCGAATCCTATCTTCATTATAAAGAGGTCTTCGTAGTTGTAACGCAAGATAATATTACGGTTGTCCGCATCATCGAGGTATTCTTTCTTGAACGTAGACGAAATCCACGGCATATACACATAGTTGAGGTCTATAACGTCAAACTTATAGTTGTGTCTTCTACTGGCGTCTGTCCAATGATAGCGCAGCCCGCCGGAGAATACTCTACGATGGAACTCGGGACGGTTCTGCATGTTATAACTTACGGCAAACTCCGACGTTGCAAGAGAGCGCCGTTTGAAGTCGCGCGAAATAAAGGGACAAAGCAAACCCGGAAACTGCAGTTTCGACTCTATGCTATACTCCATATAGTTTTGGTTCTGATACCCTTCAAGACCGGTTATTGCCTCATATGCGCCCCTCAATTTCATGCTGAACACTTCTGATCCGTGGAAGAGATTTCGGTTTTCGTATGTCAGAGAGGCGGCTGCACCGAGATCTCCAGAAGTATTGGTGCCTTCTGGCTGAAAACTGATGCTGTTGGGCTTCGACGGATACACTTGTATATCACAGTTGAGCTTGTCGGAACCTGGCTCTTCTTCAAACTGAATATTTGTGTATCTTACGGCTTGCAGTTTACCAAAACTGTTATAAGTGCGCTTCAAATCGTCAGACCGAAATAACTTTCCTGGCTCTATCCATGAATTTTCAAGGAGAACATTATGGCGGAGACAAATCCGATTGGTTTCGCCAATAAATTTCACATTACCAATAGTGTAACACGTATGGAGCGTATCTCTCTCCGTACCGGCAATATTGTTTTTTGCGAGGTGTAACACTACATCTACAAGATGTTTGCCTGGAAGAGAATCTGCTGTAAAAGTTATAAAGTCTTTATGGAAATGATAATATCCATTGTTTGTAAGAACAGACGTAATACGCTTTCGCTCCTCGTCAAGACGATTTATATTGAAACTCATGCCTGTTTTCAGCCGTTCTTCTTCGGGATATAGAAGTGGCAGCTTTACTGCTATGCTGTCGTCTTGTATGTCGTAACGCACGCTATTGATACGATATTCTTTTCCTGGCGTAAGGATATAGACAAGGTCTATTTTCTTTTTACCGGACAGGTGGGTGCGCGTGGTAACACTTGCATCGAGGAATCCGTCGTTCTGCATTGCTGTACGCAAGTCTTCACAGGTAGAACGAGTGAGAATACTGTCCACTGTAACTGGCTTCTCGCCAATATTCTTTAGTGTCCTGTTTATCCATTTCGTAGAGTCCTTGCCGGCAAGAGAATAGGTAGCAAGGGGCACACGTATGGATGAGAACCATCTCGTATTACCCTTTTGGCGGATGTATGGCTCATACCTTGAGATATCGAGCGACTTGTCGGAAGACTCTACCTTTACCTTATTGAGAAGATATTCATTTTCGGGTATGAATTTTGTGACAGAGCAGCCCGTGACAAATGTTGCCATGGGTGCCAACAAAGATAGGTATAATATATTTTTTGATATTATGCGTGTCACTTCTTTTAATTTTTATATGCAAAAGTAAGAAAAAAATAGTACTTTTGCCTAATATTACTCCAAGAATTATAAGATGATAAGCAAAAATCAAATAAAGACAATACGCTCGCTTGAGAATAAAAAGGGAAGAACCAAAGAAAAGGCTTTTGTGGCTGAAGGACCAAAAGTCGTGGCTGACCTTGCTGAATTCTCACGCCCACGACTTGTCGTGGCTACGAATGAGTGGATGGAAAGGAATCCGGAATTTACGGCAAGATTAGGCTGCAACTGCATTGACGTGACGGAAGATGAACTGCGTAAGGTGAGTTTTCTGCAACATCCGCAACAGGTACTTGCTGTTTTTCCTATTGAGAACAATGAAGGAAACGAGGCTCCATCTGTGGATAATGAGCTGTACATCGCCCTCGACGGAGTGCAGGATCCAGGAAATCTGGGCACTATAATTCGCATTGCCGACTGGTTTGGCATTAGCCGCATCTTTTGCAGTCGCGACACGGCGGATGTTTATAACCCCAAGGTGATACAGGCTACAATGGGTAGTGTGGCGAGAGTGAAGGTGGAGTATGTTGACCTTGTTAATATGATAAAAACGTTGCCAAGCAGCATGCCGGTATTCGGGACTTTTCTTGACGGAGAGAATATTTACGAAAAGAATCTTCCACAACATGGCATCATTGTTATGGGAAACGAGGGGAAAGGTATTTCGGATGACATAAAAGCACTCGTAACTGAAAAACTGCTTATACCGAATTTTCCCGAAGGAAGACGCACGGCAGACAGCTTGAATGTGGCAATAGCAACTGCAATAACATGCTCTGAATTCAGAAGAGGAAGATGATATTACAGAAAAAACAAAAAAAAATTGCTAAAAATTTTATCATTCAAAAAAATATTCATACCTTTGCAACCGCAAACGAAACGAGAGGGTTTCCAAGGCAAGAACAAACTCCTTATGGTGTGTTAGTTCAGCTGGT
>DCBP01000023.1:11232-41936 GCA_002314055.1 Prevotella sp. UBA1104 | reverse complement strand
GCACCGCACAGTAGCAAGTACATTATGACTATTTAGAGTTGATAAAATGCTTGATAACATTCCTCGTTGTGCGGTGAGACACCGCACCTACTACCTTGAACATCATTTATTGATAATAAGAACTATCATTTTCAACCGTACAGCTCGATATTTTTTTGGTAATTTTACCCTCACACCCTCACCAATAGCCTTGAAAGCCCCTGTTTGTCGGGTGTCTGAGGTGTGAGGGATAGTGTGAGGGGTGGTGAGGGTAGACGGCTGATTTTGTTGCAAAATTGCGGCTTTTATATAATTATCCACCCCATTGACGCGTTTTTATACCATCAGTTATTATAATTTCGAGTAATTTTGCCGCCATAATTACTAACCGAATAATAACATCAAAAAACGATGAAAATCAGATTCATTGCGGCAACCGCACTGGTTGCCTGTGCCTCACTGTCAGTAGGGGCAAACAACATGCAGTTCTTCGGAACGGCCCATCCGTCGGCTGCCGGAAAAGTTATTTCCCGGGCAGATGCCATTGATGCCAAGAGTGCAACAATAGCGTGGGCGTTCGACAAGAGCGACGACAATCCTTCCGCGGCAGAAGTCTCCGTGCCGGAAGCAGTATCAACAACAAGTTTCTCTCTCGGGAGCAACCTCTATTTCAACGGCAAGCAGGGAAACCTGTCGAAGCTAAACCCTAAAGAGAAAATCAGCAACGCAAGAGACGAAAAATCATTCGTTGCCTTCTCTATCGTTCCCAAAAAGGGAGTCAGCTTCACACCGAAATCCGTATCCTTCGATTCGCAGAAATGCGGAACGAGCGGCGGAACACTCGATGTGGTGGCAAAATGCGGCGACAAGACCGTCGATCTTGTGAAGAGCTTCAATCCGGAGCGAAACTCCGTGTCTTCGTCAAATCTCGACATGACGGCGCTGCAGACCGTATCCGACAAGGTAGAACTTTATTTCTATATCTACAACCTTGCCAACAACAAGCAGCTCGCGCTCGGCAATATCACGGTAACCGGCGACCTGAACGGAACTCCCGTTACCGTTCCTGTATACACATTGAGTGTAGGCACTGCCGATGAAGCAGCCGGAACCGTAACCGTAAACCCGTCGGGCGCAGAGTTCGACGAGGGCACCGTAGTTACCGTAAGCACGACAGAAAACTTCGGCTACCACTTTGCCGGATGGACAGGAAACGACAATAAGGTCGTATCGACAGAAAACCCGTATACATTCGAGCTTACTGCCAATACTTCGCTCACAGCCACATATACAAAGAATAATGTATATGCCCTGAACATGACTCTCGAAGGCGGAGCAAACCAGAACCTCGTGCAGTTCTCGCCAGAGGGAAACGTTGTTGACGGAGTGCACTACTACGAGGAAGGAACGGACGTGAAGCTCACGGCTCTCAACAACCGCATCCTTACCTTCACAAACTGGGAGGACAACACCACTTCTATGGAGCGTGAGGTGAAGATGGACGGAGAGAAAAACCTCACGGCAAACTTCTCTTGTGCTGACTATATCGTGGGATGGGATCTCTATAGCGACACCCCTACACAGGAGCGTGCCGCCGACTACAAGGCGGAGAGCGACAACGCCGGACTGCTCTCTCTGCGCAATGCCGCCGGACAGACCTCGTCATGGCTTGCTTGCGGAGCACAGAAGGGCGGACAGAACGGTAAGTATGCCGCTCGCTGCTGGAAGAAACTGACAGACAAGTATTATTTCGAACTCTCGTTCTCTACCCTGGGCTACAGCAACGTGATACTCTCTGCTGCCGTGGGCGACGACTTCAACGCACACAGCATCGTGAATGCCGAGTACTCGCTCGACGGAACGACATATACCAAGTTCGGCACTTACAACCTGCCGGCTCGCGCTTGGGATTCAGAGGAGTTCGCTCTCCCTGCCGAGGCTGCCGGACAGAAGTTGGTGCGCGTGCGCTTCTTGCCAGACTATGATTCGCCGCTCGTGGGCTCTACGGGTGATTACGACGGACTTGCCGTGGCTGAGATTTTCGTACTCGCCGACAAGGAAATCGTTGACGATAAGGTTGCTCCTAAGCTCCTCTCCTCTATCCCTGCCGACAATGCAACGGGAGCTTCGGCAAACGGTTCGGTAATCCTCACTTTCGACGAGAAGGTGGTGGCTGCCGAGAACAGCGAGGCTACGCTGAACGGTGAGACGCTGAAGCCTACGGTGAGCGGAAAAACCGTGGTTTATCAGTATAGCGGACTGAAATATTCTACTAAATACACATTCAAGCTCAATGCCGGAATGATACTCGACCGCAGCGGCAATGCTTTCAGCGGAACAGAGATAAACTTCACCACTATGGAGCGCAAGCAACCGGAGGCCCGCGTATATGATGCTGTCGTGGCACAAGACGGCACTGGCGACTATACCACCGTGCAAGCTGCCATCGATGCTGCTCCGGCAAACCGCGTAAAGCCTTGGCTCATCTTCATCAAAGAAGGCACATACAAGGAGCATGTAGACCTGCCGGCAAGCAAACCGTATCTGTATTTCATCGGACAGGACAGAACCAAGGTATTTATCAGCGACAACAGACTCAGCGGTGGTCCGAATGCCCTTAGCGTAGACAAGGGTGCAACATTCGTCGCACATGCCGCAAACCTCTATTTCGAGGGACTGAGCTTTGTTAACTCTTATGGAGTGGAGAAAAACGACGGTCCGCAGGCTCTCGCCCTCAACACCGAGAACGACCGCATCGCCTTCAACAAGGTGGGTATGTACAGCTATCAGGACACATGGATTACTACAAGCAAGTCGAACTATCGCCACTACGTGAAGGATTCCTTTATCGAGGGAGCTGTAGACTTTATCTACAACAGCGGCAACGTCTATTTCGACAACGACACACTGAACATCGTGCGCAAGAGCGGTGGATATATCGTGGCTCCGTCGCATCAGAAGGACGTGAAGTGGGGATATGTCTTCATTAACAACGTAATCACCGCTCCGGGCGTGCCTACCGAAACGGATGTGTGGCTCGGCAGACCGTGGCACAACTTCCCGAAGACGGTGTTTATCAATACCAAGGCTGAGGTTACTATCCCGGCTAAGGGATGGTATGAAACGATGGGCGGACTGCCTGTGCTGTGGGCTGACTACAACACGATGGATATCAACGGCAATCCCGTAGACCTCTCTCACCGTCAGGATACATACTGGTATAAGGATGCCAACGGCAACCGCGTGGAAGGAAAGGCAAAGAACTATCTCACCGACGAGGAGGCTGCTCAGTATACCGTGAAGAACGTGATGAGCGGCGACGACAACTGGCAGCCGGAATTGCTTACCGAGGCTTGCGCTGCTCCGGAGCCAGTGGTGAAGGACGGCAGGATTACATGGAATGCCGTGCCATACGCCATCTGCTATGTCATTACGAAGAACGGTAAGGTGGAGGGCTTCACTACCGCTACATCTTGCGACTATGTAGAGGGCAACACTTATGAAATACAGGCTGCCAACGAGTTCGGCGGACTGAGTCTTGCGGCTAAGGCAAAGACCCCATCGGCTGTAAACGGCATCAATGCCGAAAATGAATTCAAGACAGAAACTGTATATTCAGCTGATGGCGTTCGCAGAAGCAATATCGAGAAAGGTCTGAACATACTGAAAGGCAGCAAGTCTGCAAGGAAGGTAATGATAAGATAGTGTGCATATAGCAGCTGTTTACCTATAATGATTTATCTTGGCGGGAGCTTCACATTTACCAAGTGTGATGTTCCCGCCAATTGTTTATGCCATACACTCTTGGTGCAGTATAGTTGCACAAAAAGTGCAGTATCGTTGCACCAAAGGTGCAGTATAGCTGCACCAATTCTGCCACTTTCGTTTAGTTCCCTGTCGTTGTAAATCCGAATGCTGTTATTGCAGATGTGAAGTCGCTTTTTTTGTGAAGAATAATTCTTATTTGTCCAATAGTTGCCGTCTCATTCAAAAAGTCTTTTACTAATTATGGATTATCAATATAAAGCATTATATTTGTGGCGTAAATTAATAATGAAAATATGGCAAAGAAAAATATAGACTTATCTTTAATCCTACATGATGACAGCAACTATAAGGATTGGCTTGTAGAACTCAAGGAACGTTTCTACAGCCATCGTCTCAAAGCATCATGTACTACCAATGGCTACCTGTTGGATTTCTATTGGAAGTTAGGACGGGATATAGAGGCCAAGCAATACACCAATACATACGGTTCTGGGTTCTACAAGAATCTCAGCTTGGATTTAAAGCATGAGATGCCTGGGGTGAAGGGATTCTCACCCATAAACTTACGCTATATGAGTAAGTTCTTCAAACTGTATGCACCTTTATATAGAAATGTTCCGCAGACTGCGGAACTTTCCATAGATTCAAGTTCAGATACAAATGTTCCGCAACATGCGGAACATTTAAAAAATCGTCAGCGACCTGTCGATGATTTTAAACTGTTGTTGTCTATTCCATGGGACCATCATCGCCGTATCATAGACAAATGCAAGGGCGATATGAACAAGGCCTTGTTCTTTGTGAGAAAGACTTGGGAGAATAATTGGGGACGTGATGCCCTGCTCAACTGGCTCGACACCGACCTTTACGAGCGTGATGGTAAGGCTATCACCAACTTCAAGACTACGCTTCCTGATATTCAAAGCGACCTGGCTCAACAGATGACCAAAGATCCTTATCACTTTGATTTTCTTAATTTAAAAGAGAAATTTGATGAACGTGAGATAGAGGATGAATTGGTGAACAACGTTACTCGTTTCCTTTTAGAACTTGGAAGAGGATTCTCCTATATGGGTAGACAGTTCCGCCTGGAGGTAGGTCAACAGGAGTTTTTCCCCGACTTGCTGTTTTACAATGCTCACCTTCATGCCTATGTGGTCGTCGAACTAAAAGCTCAGTCATTCCATCCATCGTTCTTGGGACAATTGAGTTTTTATGTTTCAGCTATCAACCACCAGTTCAAAACAGATATTGACAATCCTACCATCGGCTTGCTTATATGTAAGGACAAAGATAATGTAGTGGCAAAATATGCCTTGGATTCATACAAGGAGCCAATGGGTATATCAGAATATCAACTGTCAAAACTATTCCCGAAAGACTTCAAATCTTCCATGCCGACTATTGAGGAATTGGAAAAGGGACTGAAAGATAATAGAGAACTATGAGATACATTACTGTCATACTATTGACCATATACTTTTGTCTTGACACCTTCTCGCAGCCACTGTGCCGCATACAGAGATACGACGAGAATGACGGACTGACCCAATGGCACGTTACGCAGATGACGCAAGACAGACAGGGACTGATCTGGCTCGCCACATGGAACGGACTCTGTCGCTTCGACGGATACCAGTTTCGTGGATTCAAGGCGCATGTGGGCGACGGCAACAATATCGCCACTGACCGCATCCGCTCGGTCTGGATGGCTGCCGACGGCAATCTCGGTTGCAAGGTCGACGACGACGTGTTCCTTTTTAATCTGAAAAACTATCGCTTTGAGGCCAAACCGCAGTTGGCAACGAGGGGACTTAATGGCAAGGCAGTGAAACAAGACCGTCCGTTTAAATACAAGGATGCACAGGGCGTGGTGTGGACGGTTTATCACGACGGCAGACTGACGTATTCGCTCTCCGACGGAAAGGAAACGGCATACGGCGACAGGAATATTCTTGAATCTGCCAACTTCTGCATGCCCGACAAACAGGGTAATCTGTGGGTCGTTGCAACGAGCGGTATCTATCGACTTAATTTCCCGAGACACAGGGGCACCATCGTGCGCTATCCGCAACAGATAGAGACAAAGGCTTTCTTTATTGACCGGCACCGGAGATACTGGATTGCCACAAAGGAGGATAATGCCGTAAAGATTTTCAACGGCGACAACTCGTTTGCCGGATACCTGGCGCCAAACGGCAATATCGTGAAAACTAAGGTAAGGTTAGACGCCCCTGTTTATTGCATGAAACTGGTTGGAAATGGGGATATCTGGATTGGCAGCAAACCCGGTGGACTGTTTCGGCTTAGGGAAATGAATGGAGGTGCGGCATATAGAATGGAGAGAGTCCACGGACTGACGTGCAATGACGTGTATGATATTACCGAAGACCGCTGGGGCAGACTGTGGATTGCCACTCTGGGTGGCGGTATCTGTTGTGTGGAGAACCCTACAGCCGTGCAGCCAAGGATAATTAAACCTTTTTCGGGAATGAGATATTATCCGCGAAAAATGGCGCAGAAGGTTAGAAAACTGTTTATAACGAAAAATAACGTGATGCTCGCTGCTTCGACCGACGGACTGCTTGCTTGCAAACTCGTAAAGGGCAATGGCGTGAAGGGTATGCATTTTCGCTGTCATACAAGAGAAGCTGACCGCAAGGATGCCCTAAGCTGCAGTGCCACGATGAATATTGCCCAGGATTATCGGGGGCGCATCTTTATAAGTACTGAGAGTGGGGGAGTGAACATGATAACAAGTAGCGACCTTCTTGCCCCGAAACTATCCTTCCGCCATTTCAATAAGGAGAGTGGACTGTCTACCGATGTTGCCATATCTGTAGTGCCGTTCGGCAAACGGATGCTTGCCGTAGGGAGCAACAATATCGTGATATTCAGTCCTGATGATGGCAGCTGCGTAACTTTCGGCAAGAGCTTCTTCCTGTCGGAATGCCGTTTCTCCGAGGCTCTCCCTATCGTTTTGCCCGACGGCAGATGGGGCTTCGGTATGCAAGACGGACTGTTTACCATCGCTCCTAAGGAACTGCGCAAGAGCTCCTACTCGCCGGCTATCGCCCTGACGGGACTCAGTGTGCAGGGAAAGGAGAAAGACTGTGCGGTAAATGCTCTCGATACGCTGGTGCTCGACAGTCATGAAAGGAGTCTTACACTCTCGTTTGCTGCCCTCGACTTTACTCCCGAAGCTGACATAAGATATGCCTTCGCCCTCGTAAAGGACGGAGCGGAGGACAATGTGGCATGGAATAATATCGGTTCCGACCATTCTGCCACCTTGCTCGACCTCGATCCCGGAACTTACCGTCTGCTTGTTAAGTCTACCAATGCCGACGGGATATGGACAAACAACATGAGAGGTATCACCGTTGTCGTTACGCCGACTTTCTGGGAGACGACACTTGCTCATGTACTTATTCTGCTATTTGTCATTTCGTTCATCGGTGGCACGGCATACACCTTTATATATATAAGGCGGATAAAGCGTCAGCGCCATGAAGTGCTTGAGGCATATCTCAGTCTGCTGAATGCCGATAAAGAGGATAAACGTAGAGACAGTGAGCAACCGGTAGTTCCGAAACTCAGCGAAGAGGACGACCAGATGATGCGCCGTATATCGGCATTCGTGGAGGAGAACATCGCCAATGCTGACATCGGGGTGGGCGATATGGCTGAGGCAGCCGCAGTGAGCCGTTCCGGACTGCAGCGAAAGATGAAGCAGATAATGGGCGTTACGCCGATTGACTTCCTCAAGGAGGCTCGCATCAAGCATGCCTGCAAACTGCTTGAAACAACGCAAAAGAATGTCAGCGAGATTGCCTTTGCCTGTGGATATACCGACCCGAAATATTTCAGCCGCTGTTTCAAGGCATCCACAGGAAAGAGTCCGACGGAATACAGACGATGATTTAGAGAAGCTATAGGGGATAAGTACACAAAAATGGTCTAATGGTATAATCCTCTTGCATGATGTAAAGATAATTTCTAATTTTGCTGTCAATTTATTATAATGATAGACATAAAGAATAGGAGATTATGAAGATGAAAAAGATAGCAACATTGACTCTTGCTGCCTCGCTGATGCTTTCCGGTTGTGGCGTAGGCAACGAAAATACGGCATCGGGTGGATTCCTCGGTGCACAGTTGGGTAGCATTATCGGTTCGGCAATCGGCGGAATCAGCGGTGGACCGCGCGGTAGCGACATCGGTACCCTTGTCGGTATGGCTGGCGGTGCAGCTGCCGGAGCCATTATCGGCAATGCTGCCGACAAGGCGAACCAGCAGAAATACGATGAATACAAGGCGCAGCGCCGGCAGATGGCACAGGCGCAGCAGCAGCAAAGTAGCAGTCAACAGTCTTACAGCGACAGCAATTATAATGATGGCGGCGGCAATGACGCAAGCGGTTTCGATCCGAACAATGGTGGCGACGACGTAATTTCGTTTGACGGAAATGACACGACAAAGGCTTCGGAAAGCGACTGTAAACCTCATTCCGGTACCATGATGATGGAAGAGGCAGGTATGCCGGCACTGAGCATCCGCAACGTGAGGTATGTAGGCAATGGCATGACGCTATCGTCGGGCGAACTCGCCAAGGTTACGGTAGAGGTTTACAACAACTCCACCCATTCGCTATATAATGTGCAACCGACAGTAGTGGAGACCACTGGCAACCGCCATATCTTTGTTTCTGCCCCAATCATCATCGAGAAGATTGCCCCGGGCAAAGGTATCCGCTATACCGCCATGGTGAAAGCCGACCGCAAGCTGAAAGACGGCACAGCCCGCTTCAAGGTATTTGCAACGGAGAAAGCAGGAGGGACACGGAGCGAGGCAGAGGAATTCAGTGTTGAGACGAGAAGATGACCCCTCACACTTACCCTCACACCCCTCACACTTACCCTCACACCTTGAAATGCCATAAACAGGTACTTTCAAGGCTATTGGTGAGGGTGTGAGGGTAAAATCACCGAAAACTTTTATTGTACTATTCACTTACGTATAGCCTTGCTAAGGATACAACATTTCAGCTATACAGGTCGAATAGTCTTTGTAAAACGCAAAACGGAGTTACCAAAACAGATACGGAATTCCTTTATTTTCTTTGTCTTTTAACAAAATGAAAGTTAAAGAGGAAAATAATTCCGATTTTCTTTGGAAGATATCGATATAATGCCTACATTTGCCATGTGATAATAATCACTTTGACAATAACACATATATAATATAACCTTTTAAAAAGACATTACTATGGAAGTGGAGAAAATAATGCAACAGCTGGAGCAGAAGCATCCGGGCGAGTTGGAGTATTTACAGGCAGTAAAAGAAGTTCTTATCTCCATCAAGGATGTATATAACCAGCATCCAGAGTTTGAAAAAGCAAAAATAATCGAGCGCATCGTGGAGCCGGAGCGTATCATCACATTCCGTGTGCCATGGGTTGACGACAAGGGCGAGGTGCATGTAAACCTCGGATACCGCGTACAGTTCAACAGCGCAATCGGTCCGTATAAAGGCGGCTTGAGATTCCATCCGTCTGTTAACCTCTCTATTCTGAAGTTCTTGGGTTTCGAGCAGACTTTCAAGAACGCACTTACCACTTTGCCTATGGGCGGCGGAAAGGGTGGCTCTGACTTCTCTATCCGCGGAAGAAGCGACGCTGAGGTTATGCGCTTCTGCCAGGCTTTCATGACAGAACTTTATCGTAACATCGGTCCTAACGAGGATGTGCCTGCCGGCGACATCGGCGTTGGCGGTCGTGAGATTGGCTATCTCTTCGGCATGTACAAGAAGCTGACCCACCGTTGGGAAGGCGTGCTGACCGGTAAGGGACTGGAGTATGGCGGCTCAAAGATTCGTCCGGAGGCAACAGGATTCGGTGCTCTCTACTTCGTTCACGAGATGCTCAACACCCACGGAATCGACATCAAGGGCAAGACAGTAGCTGTCAGTGGCTTCGGCAATGTTGCTTGGGGTGCTGTAACTAAAGCTACACAGCTTGGAGCAAAGGTCGTTACAATCTCTGGTCCTGACGGATATATCTATGACCCGGAGGGAATCAGCGGCAAGAAGATTGACTATATGCTGGAGCTTCGTGCGAGCGGCAATGATGTTTGTGCTCCATACGCTGAGGAATTCCCGGAGGCTACATTCGTTCCGGGCAAGAAACCATGGGAGGTTAAGGTTGACATCGCTCTGCCTTGCGCTACCCAGAACGAGCTGAACGGCAATGATGCCGACATGCTTCTGAAGAACAAGACGCTGTGTGTTGCTGAGGTTTCAAACATGGGATGCACGGCAGAGGCTGTTGACAAGTTTATCGCTGCCAAGCAGCTCTTCGCTCCGGGCAAGGCTGTAAATGCCGGTGGCGTGGCTACTTCTGGTCTGGAGATGACCCAGAATGCTATCCATCTCGGATGGACAGAAGCAGAGGTTGACCAGCGTCTACACCAGATTATGAGCGACATCTACGACCAGTGCGTGAAATACGGTACCGAGGACGGCTACATCAACTACGTGAAGGGTGCGAACATCGCAGGATTCATGAAGGTTGCCAATGCCATGATGGCTCAGGGAATCGTATAAAACAGAATATGACAAGAAACTTCATAATACTTATTTTATTGATTGCATCATGGGGCTGTCCCTCTCTCGCACAACAGAGAGGGATGGCCTCTTATTACTCTAACCGGATGCATGGAAGGCGCATGAGCAACGGCGACAAATACCATAGGGACAGTCTGACTTGTGCTCATGCCAAGTATTCTCTCGGCACTCTGCTGAGGGTAACAAACATCAAGAACGGCAAGAGCGTTGTGGTTGAAGTAACCGACCGCTGCTCCAACCATTCGCGACGCATTATCGACCTTTCGTATGCCGCAGCCAAGGAACTCGGCATAATATCGCAGGGCATGGCGATGGTGAGGGTCGAGAAGTACCGGAGGGAACGGAATGTTCCTTATCGTGACGACGACGAGATTGACTTGCCGGAGCTTGACTATGAGGTGACGGAGGGACAGAAAGGCAAGAGCAAGAATGCGCCTTACTCGCCGGCTTGGAGAAAGGGAAAGAAGAAATAGAATACGTATTTACAATAAATGCCGCTTATGGAATTTTCATTGTTCCATAAGCGGCATTTGTTATTTGTTGTTATATGAAAGCTCTGTTGAGCCTCATTTTATTTCCTTATCTTCATTACTCTCGGTGCAATCTTCTCGCCGTCGATGCGGATGAGGAAGATGCTGTTCTTAACCTTTGAGAGAGAGATAGCCTTCGATGTGATCTGCTCGGAAGAGAGAAGACGACCGTCGGTGGAGTAAATCTTCAGCAGCGAACCGATAGCGTTGTCGCTGACGCGGAGCATGTCGGCAGCCTTGTCGTAGCTTACTGCCGGTGCATTCTCTATCGTCTTGATGCTGTTCACGTGGAATCCGTCTTCCAATTGCTCACCCATCAAACTGTTGAGATAAACCTCAAGAGCCGTATAACCCTGGTTGTTGATAAGGTTCTGGTCGGCAACGTTCGGGTTCAGTCCGTGTTGCTTCTCCCATTCGTCTGGCATTCCGTCGCCGTCGGTATCCTGAGGCACGGTATAGTCGGTAGAGTATGAGATGAAGCCCTCGCAGTCGTTCTCCGTGTCTATGATGCCCTTGCCGGCACCCTTTGCGGCTCCGCCGTATTTGTTCACTCCAGTGCGAGCCTCTTCAACGATACGCTTCTCTATAGCGTCGCGGTTTACGGTTCCAGCGTTGTTGAGCACCGTCTGGTAAGCCTGTTCGCCAGTCTCGATGTCGTAAATCATATACATCTCCGGGTCGTAGGTGCCCACGTTGCCGGCTACGGAATACTTGTAGTAGTTGTGTACCGGCACGATGCGCTCGTCAACGCGGATATCAGAGAGCGAGTATTTCTCAGCCGTCATAGCCTTCCAGTTGTCGGCAGTGCGTGCAGCATCACCCTCGATAACGTTTCCGTTGACATACCATTTAGCAGGTCCCCATGATGTGGCACCAGTTCGGGCATAGCTTGAGTTCACAAGCACGATGCCACTCTTGTTTGATGCCGGTCCCGGCTTGTAGTAGTTGCCTATGAAGTTACATTCATGACCGGAGTTCATGCCGTTGTATGATGTGATGTCGGCAGTGTTCTCTCCGCCGTAGCATCCACCGCTGCCACCGAAGTTGTAGTTCACGTTGTTGATATATTCCATGAACACCACGTAGTCCTCGCCGCGTGCACCGTTGATACGCGGAGAGCGCGAATTATTGTCGGCAAGCAGGTTGCGGTAGTAAGTAGCAGGCGAACCGCCCCACTGGCTGCCGTAGCCGCGTGCACCCTTATGGTGTCCGGCATTGTAGAGACCCTCGTGAACGATACTGTTCTGCACGGTCAGGAAGTGGCTGTCTTGAGTATTCATGTTCTCCTCCATCGACCATCCGAAGGAGCAGTGGTCGAAGATAAAGTTAGAACAGTTCTCGGCACCTAATGCCTGGTCCTGAAGTAGATTTCCTCCCAAATCCTTCTGTCCGGCACGGAAGCGGATGTTTCTCACGATAAAGTTCTGCGAACCGCCGATGTTAATCTTGTTGTGAGTAATCTGAATACCCTCGCCAGGAGCTGTCTGTCCGGCAAGTGTCCAGTCGTCGCGCTTAAAGCGCAGTTCGCTCTTCAGCTGAATGTCGCCGCTCACGGTGAAGACGATAGTTATCGGTTCGCCCGGATACTGCTGGAAAGCCCAGCGCAAGGTGCCCGCCGTACCGTCGTCGGCAAGCGAAGTAACCTTTACCACCTTACCGCCGCGACCGCCGGTAGTGTATTTACCGAAGCCCTCGGCAGTAGGGAATGCCGGCAACTTGATAGCATCCTCGGCAACAACAGCCTTAGATACCACGCCCTGCTTTGAAACTGAGGCAACGCTATATTTAGCCAAGTCGTCGGTATACTTCGTAAACGACTTCTCAGTAGTGAATTTGCAGAATTCCCCATCCTTATATATAATAAATCCGGCAGCATTGTCGTCGCTCTCCCAAGAAATCTCGGTAGGCGTTATGATAAAGTTCATCGGGGCGATGGCACCGCGCAGAATCTTCTCGTAGTCGAACGGCACCTTAGAGTATTTGCCGAAGAGGAATTCCGGATTCATGTAAGCCTTCACCTCGGCGTCCGTAGCCTGATGCGAGAAGCTGGCACGCTTCGACACGTCCACGAGATTGCCGTTGGCATCAACACTCTTGTATTCATAGAGCGAAGACTTGTTTTCCGTTCCGTCCCAAGCCGTCCATCCGGCATCCTTTATGGCATCCGGCAGCGTGCAGTTGATAAACATCGAACCGCAGCCTTCTTTCCACGGGCGACCAAGCGAGTAGGCACCCTTTGCCACTCCGTCGGCAGCCGTCACCGTGCAGTTGCGGAAGAAGAGACCGGGATAGAACGTAGACTGGCTCAGTTCCGGATACATCACCTTTGTCATAGGCATTCCGCTCTCGGCAGGAGCCGTGATATAGCCACTGCCCTTCACGAGGTGGAGCGTGCAGTTGTCAAACCATTCCATGCCGCCGTCGTAGATAAAGTCGGTGGCACCCTCTATGGTGCAATTAGTGAAATATCCGCGAGAGCCGGTGTTAGCTTTGTAAGTGTCCTGATAACCGCTCAGCAAGCAGTTCTTGAAGATATGTGCATCGCCGTTGGTGAAGAGAGCTTCAGCCTGTCCCACGTTGCCGCTCGTGTTGCGGATAGTGAGGTTTTCGGCATAGAAGCGACTTGTAAACACGTTGAGGGCGGCACAGTCGTTGTAGGTGTTAGAACTGTGGCTGCTGCCGCGGTCAACGCCGGATGTAAGAATCGTAGTTTCTTTGTTCTCGCCGATGAGTGAGATAAACTTATCCTTGTTTGTCTTCGTTCCGGCATAGAGATTCTCGTCGTATACGCCTGGACGGATATAGATAATGCCCCTTGCTCCGTTAGGCACGGCGTTGATGGCATCCTGAATCTTGGTGTAGTCGCCCGTACCGTCTTGCGCCACAACGGATGTAACAACCGGAGCATTGGCATCCGGAGCCGTTTCTCCCTTGTCTTCGCTTCCGCCGCCAAGGTCGGATAGTTCACCCACGTCGCTCACAGGGTTGTCTTTGGCATACTGAGCCTGCTCGGCAGTAATCTCGTTGCCGAAAATCTGAATCTTGTGAACGCGGGGAGCCTGCTGCGACAGTAGAGGGTTCTCGCCCTTTGTGAATACGGCGCCGCCGTTAGGATTTTTCTGTACCGGGTCTTTTAGGATTTCACCGTCCCATACTCTCCAGCGGATAGATACGTCAGAGGCATTGATAACATTCTCCATGAAATATCCCTGGTCAGAGAAAACCGTGTATCCGTCTTTATGCTTTTCTGATCCCATCCATACAAGAGGCTTCCATTCTCCGTCGCCTATCTTATAGTCGCATTTAATGCCGCGTCCCCATGAAGTAGACGACCACGACCACTGTACGCGTTCAACATACGGTATGTGGTCAATCTCCATCCAACCGTGCTGACTTACCGGCTTTCCAGATGCATCCTTAACATTTCCATCGCGACACATCTGTACGAAGCCAGCCTCGCCGTGAATAGGATTGTTGTTGGAGTCGTATTGTATGTTGTCTTCAAGATACGTGGTATGACCGGCAACAGTCCAGTTGTTGTATGTCGTGGCACTGTTGCCCGTCCAGTTTTGTCCCAGATAGTGCTGACGGCAGAACGCTGCTGTAGCTCCTGCGAAACCATTGTATGAATTCTTGTTTGCAAAGGTGCAGTGGTGGAAATATACAGGGTATGTAATGTCTGTACTTCCATTTGCCGGAACATTGATAATAGTATTGACATATCCTCCCGAAGAAAAGTCAGGACAGTCAACTCCCGTCTCTCCTTTCCAAGTGTCAGGCCATGTGGTGTCGCTGAAATTTATATCGATGACTTTTGGATAAGTGGAGGAGTTGCTCCACTGTGCCACTACCGATGGAGGGTCAAGACTTCCTTCGATGGTAGCATAAGCCGGCATTAGCGATACTGCTGCCGCCAGCATTAATACTGCTTTGATTTTCTTGTTCATGTTTATTTTTATTAGTAGTTTTTCTTATCAATAAAAACTTACGCTCGGCAAATTGAAAGTAAATTTTCATTGCTCTTGCATAACCGTTTTCTTCTTTTATAAAGACTGCATATTACTGTATTTGTAATAACGTAGCCGTGTTGTTTAACAGTAAAACGGTGTAAAAGTACAAATAAAATACTGATTGTCAAAGAGTCAAGATGCTTTTGAATAAATAATCCTCTTCTTTGAGAATATTGTCCACCCTAAAACATAGTCGGCTGCAACATTTGTTGCTGCAAATATTTATGTCTTATCCTCGAAAAAGTGTAGAATTTGCTTAATTTTATCCTCGAAAAAATGTAGAATATTTATGATTTTATCCTCGAAAAAGTGTGATGCTTATTTGATTTTATCGTCGATAAAATGTATCTTTGCAGCCGAAACATTTAAATATCAGATATTTATGGAGAGGAAGATGTATCAACAACTGTGCAAATGGAAGAATAGCAAAGATAGAAAGCCACTGATGCTTCTCGGTGCGCGTCAGGTTGGTAAGACCTGGATAATGCGATCCTTTGGAGAAAAAGAGTACAAAAAAGTGGCGTATATCAACTGTGATGATGAACCAAGAATGAAGAATCTTTTTGAACTCGACTACGACATTGACAGAATTTTGATTGCTATGCAGGCAATAACTGGCATAAGGATAACTCCTGGAGACACTCTTATTATAATGGATGAGATACAGGAGATACCAAGAGGACTCCATAGTCTGAAATATTTTTGTGAAAAGTCGCCAGAGTATCATGTGATGGTCGCTGGCTCATTGCTCGGCGTTACTCTTGGCAAGGGGGAATCTTTCCCTGTTGGTAAGGTCGACATAATGTATATGTATCCGATGGACTACGAGGAGTTTTTATGTGCAACGGGCAATGATGGGTGGCTTGATATTCTGCATTCCAAAGATTGGGATTTAATAGGGATGATGCTGCCCAAGATGGTAGAACTGCTGCGGCAGTATTATTTTGTCGGCGGTATGCCTGGTGTTGTGGAGAAGTTTGTGGAGAACAAAAACCTGCAACAAGTTCGCACGTTGCAAAAGAATATTCTTGACGCTTATAGTAGAGACATTTCAAAGCATACCTCGGAAAGCGAGTCCACAAGGATACGTCAGGTTCTGAGTTCTCTTCCGGCGCAATTGGCAAGAGAAAACAAGAAGTTTATTTATGGGGCTGTCCGTAAGGGAAGTCGTGCCAAGGACTTTGAACTTGCCATCCAATGGCTTGTGGATGCTGGCATAGTCTACAAGGTAAACCGTATCCGGGAGCCGAAACTGCCGCTTAGTTTCTATGAGGATTTTGATGCTTTCAAACTGTTTTTGTTGGATTGCGGACTATTGTCGTGCATGTCTGACGTTCCTGCCGACCAGATGCTCGTAGGAAACAATGTCTTTATGGAGTTTAAGAGTGCCTTCACCGAACAGTATGTATTGCAGCAGTTGAGGGCAGTCGGCTTTTCTCCTTACTATTGGAGCAATAGCAAGACTCCTGCAGAAATAGACTTCGTGGTGCAGAACGGCAGTCGTATAATCCCGATAGAGGTTAAGGCAGAAGAGAATGTGCGTGCCCGCTCCCTGTCGCAGTTTATAAAGGACAATCCGGGGTTGAAAGGTCTTCGTATATCCATGAAAGGATATGTGGAGCAAGACTGGATGGAAAATATTCCATTGGTTTGCGTTGAGAGTTATTTTGAATGAAGGCAACAGACTTATTCGCCTAAACGCTCCCGACGTTTCTATTCAACTTTCGTCTGAGTCTCCGCATCAGCCAAATGATACACGGCACGAGGAATACATTGGCAGCAACCCATGCCACAGGGTCGCCATAGCAGACACCGAGGAACCCTAATGCCGGCACGAGCCAGAGGCTGACGCCGCAGCGGGCAATCATCTCCATAACGCCAGACATCATGGAGAAGTTGCTGTAGCCAAGTCCCTGAATGCTGTAGCGCAGAATGACAAGGAGCCCCAATACGGGATAGAAATAGCAGGCAATGCGCATGAACATGGAGGCATTGGAGATGATGGCGGTTTCGGTATGGTCAACAAACAGCATCATCATCTCTTCGGCAAACGGGAGGATGAGCAACATGGTAATGACGAAATAGCAGAGCATTATCTTTATAGCCGACTTGATGCCGAGCGTGATGCGATCAAGGCGGCGCGCCCCGATATTCTGTCCGCAGTAAGTCGCCATGGCAACACCGATGTTCTCGAAGACACAGGTGAAAAGATATTTTATTCGCATAGATGCCGTGAAGGCAGCCACGTATACCGTGCCGAGCGCATTGTTGGCACTCTGCAGCATGATGCTGCCGATGGCGGTAATAGAAAACTGCAGTCCCATGGGCACTCCGTTGTTCAAGAGCGTCATAGCCTTCCTGTGGTCGTAGTGCCGTTCTTCGCCTTGAGGAATGAGCAGCGGCATCTTCTTCTTGATATAGGTATAACACAGCCATGCCGACATTGCCTGGGCAAGGAGAGTGGCGATGGCAGCTCCGGCTACGCCAAGCCGCATGACGATGATGAAGAAGAAATCGAGCACGATATTTGCTATCGACGAGAATATCAGAAAATAAAACGGTTGCTTGGAATTGCCAAGGGCGCGGATAAAACTCGACAGGAGATTGTAGCCGAAGGTGAAGGGGATGGCGGCAAACTGCAAAACGAGATATGTATAAGCATCACTGAAAATCTCCTGTGGCGTGTTTATCATCCTCAGAATGGGCGAACAAAGCAGACAGGTGACTATGGTGATGACTGCAGCAAAGACTACCGACAAGCGGAGGGCATTGGCAACATAATGGCGCATTGTGGGAAGCGCCTTGGCACCGAACGACTGTGCCACGGGGATGGCGAAGCCGGCACAGGCTCCGTTGCAGAAGCCCATGATGAGGAACATCACTGATGTTGAGGCTCCAACGGCGGCAAGGGCACCGACGCTGACAAATCTGCCGACGATGGCAGTGTCGATGATTAGATACATCTGCTGGAGAACGTAGCCGCAGATTAGCGGTACGGCGAATTTCAAAATGTCGCGGGTCGGCGAACCCACGGTCATGTCATTAATGCTTGCCATTGTATAAGAATTATCCTTTTTACCTATTGATGTGTATTGTGGATGCAAAATTAACAAAACAATGGGGGATGGACAAAGAGGAAGGACAAAAAACTCTTAAATGCTTTGTTTGCTTGACCTTTATTCGTACCTTTGTAAAATGATTTTATCTTATCAACACATTTATATGCTCAGAAAATTTTTGCTTGCTGTTTGTATCACGCTTTCTACTCTTCTCATCTCGTCTTGTTCTTCAAAAAAGGAACCGGCGGAGGAACAGCTTAACGATACGGAGCTTGCTGCCGAGGAAGCGGAAGAAGTGGCTGAGGTGGTGGAAAAGCCAAAGCTGCACTTTGATTCGCCTGATGCTGCCATGCAGTATATGGACGAATCTGATAATCATGAAGCCTATGCCGCGGGAATACTTTATGCTATGGCAAACGACTCTCTGGATTATTGTGAGCGATTGCTGAACAACCAGTTTGACTATTTCGTTATCGTTGACAAAGGGAAGATGAGGGTGGAACTATACGATAAGTTCGGACGACTGAAACGCTCTTACCGCTGTGCATGCGGAAAGAATTTCGGAAACAAACGCAGTAAGGGCGACTGCCGTACGCCTGAAGGCTTTTTCCGTGCCTGCAAGGCGAAGGACAGCGAGAACTGGCATTATACAGACGAGAACGGTAAGCGAAGCGAGAAGCCCGGACAGTACGGTCCGCGCTTTATCCGCATCATAACTCCGGGATACAGTTCGATTGGCATTCACGGAACTGATGCTCCGTGGTCTATCGGTGGAAGGCGCAGTCATGGATGCATAAGGATAAAAAACGAGAATATCCTGGAGCTGGCAGGCTTCGTGGAGAAGGGCATGCCGGTTATTGTGTTGCCGGGGCCGAAGGACAAGGAGATAAATCTCAGGGAAGAGCATCCGGAACTGTTTGAAACTGCCGTCGACTCCATTGGCTTGAATGACAATGCCCACCATCGTGATACACTGAGATGGCATAAAGACAGCATTATGTGATTTTCCTTGCATGGTTCGCGGATTTAAATTACTTTTGCTGCAATAAAATTCGTAAAAAGATGAAGAGATTCTTTTTTGTTCTTTTACTGTTTATGTCGGTGTTGTGCTCCAAGGCGCAATACGATTTCTTGCGTCCTGTGAAGGATTCTATTCCGGGAGGATACAACTTCTGGGTATATACACCTACGGATTACTATTATTCTCTCAATGAAACTCCGGTGATTATTTTCCTTCATGGGCAGAGTCTATGTGGCAGAGATCTTAACCGCGTGCGCCGCTATGGTCCGCTGCATGCTATCGTGATGGGGCGACAGGTGGATGCCCTCGTTGTGGTGCCGCAGAATCCGGGGGGAGCATGGAACCCGAAGAAGGTTGATGACGTGCTGGAATGGACGAAGCGGAATTATGCCTGCGACTCTACTCGGGTATATGTCATCGGAATGAGTCTTGGTGGCTATGGAACGATGGATTTTGCTGCTGCCTATCCTGATAAGGTGGCTGCCGCCCTTGCCATGTGTGGGGGCTGTTCGGCAAAAGACCGTACGCCGCTCGGCAAGGTACCACTGTGGATTATTCACGGCACGGCAGACAGGGCGGTGCCGATAAGTATGTCGAAATCGGTTGTCAATGACCTTGAAAAGTCCGGGAATGACTCGCGACTGAGGTATACATGGCTTAAAGGAGGCAATCATGGCACACCGGCCCGCTTCTTCTATATGCGCAAGACTTACGATTGGCTTTTCTCGCATTCGCTGCTTGATCCCGACAGACCGGTAAACCGCGACATCTCGCTTGACATGGATGATGTGCCGAAGGCTTACCGCGACATGGATTTCAAAAAGGGCATGGACCCGGAGACTGTGTATGAAACGACGATAAAATGACCAAAACTTTTTTTAAATTCATGGCTCATCAGATGATAAAAGAGTAAAGAAGTCGGAAAATATTCAAAACATGTTATGTAACATATCAAATAAGTTGCAGATGTGCTAAAATAGCAATACATTTGCATCAGTTATCCTGAATACAATCTTTTTACCTTGAACTAATACCTATTGAATAATTAAAAGCGGTTATCTGTGAAGATAACCGCTTTTGCTATTTATTGTGTTCAATGTTTTTATTCTGAGTTGTAGAGTATTCCTACAGAGTAGAATTACTTAACGAACTTCTTACCATTCTGAACGTAGATGTCTATATATTGATAGTTGTTCCTTAACTGCTAAAAATAATAAGTTAAGGAACAACTATGATTTATAATTGTTCCTTAACTTTGAAAAAAAAGTAGATAAGGAACTGTTATCCTTGCAGCTCATTGTATTTTATTGTAATTTTGCAAATGGAATATTAGGAATACTTCAACGATATATAAGTGATTATAACTATGACATGGAATAGAATCGTAGGACGAGAACATGAACAGCAGATAATCATGAACAGCTATAACAGTGATAAGGCTGAGCTTATAGCCGTTTATGGGCGTAGACGTGTTGGAAAAACATATTTGATAAGGAGGATGTTTAATGACAATTTTGCCTTTTCATTTACTGGAATGTATGAAGTAACTCGAGCTGTTAATCTGGAACAGTTCCGTATCTGCTTGGAAAAGTTTTCGCACAGGTCTGTTGCAAAACTTAAGGATTGGTTTTGTGCATTTGACGCTTTGCGCCAATACCTGGAGACTCTTGAGCAGAAACGCATTGTTGTGTTTCTGGATGAATTGCCGTGGATGGATACCCCAAAAAGCAATTTTATTGCGGCATTCAGTTATTTCTGGAACAGTTGGGGAGCGACTGTCGACAGTCTTAAGCTTATAATATGTGGGTCGGCAACGACATGGATGTTGTCGAATATAATTGGTGATAAGGGCGGAATGTATGGCAGGGTTAGTCGACCGGTATATTTGGCTCCGTTCTCTTTGGGAGAAACGGAACTTTTCATGCGTGAAATTAAGGGAATGGAATTAAGCCGCCGCCAAATACTCGATATTTACATGTCTTTGGGTGGTATACCTTATTATCTTGACATGATTGAAAAAGGTATGCCTCTTGACAAGTGTATAGACAATTTGTTCTTTGCACAAGGTGCTCCTCTGAAGACTGAATTTGATTTTCTTTTCCGCTCTCTATTTAAAGACTCTTTAGTATACCGTAGAGTTGTGGAAACTCTTGCTGGAAAAATGCGGGGGATGAGTAGAAAGGAAATCCTGACAACGGCAAAAATTAAAGAGGGGGGCAAGTTGACTGAAGTCTTGGAGAATCTGCTGAGATGTGATTTTATCCGCAAATATTCTGCAATAGGTAAAAGTGAACGTGATGCGCAATACCAGCTAACTGATTTATTCTCTTTGTTCCATATCCGCTTTGTTGCAAACAACAGTGGACAGGATGAAAGTTTTTGGAGCAATATGCAGGGGACAGGAAGTAGAAGGGCGTGGAGCGGATATGCTTTTGAACAAGTCTGCCTCCATCATATTCCACAAATAAAGAAGGCTTTGGGTATTTCCGGTATATTGAGCAACGCTTGCTCCTGGGCGTGTTCTACCTTTACGGATTCAACAGGTATAAAATGGAAAGGAGCGCAGATAGACTTGCTTATTGATCGTAATGATAATGTTATTAATATCTGTGAGATGAAATATTCCGACGGTGAGTTCATTATTGATACTGATTATGAACAGAGACTTCGAGAAAGAGCTTCTCTGTTCCAAATGGTAACAAAAACAAAAAAAGCCTTGCTTCATACTTTTGTAACGACCTATGGCGTCAAGAAAAATATGCATAGTGGTATTGTGCAGAATGAGGTAAAGATGGATGATTTGTTTGTATAGGCAAATCGCCTTTCTACCAATATGCATAACGTTTATGTTCAGAAGACTAAAAACGAAAAACTCCCGGCAATCTTTGTGAACTATTGCCAGGAGTTGTTTTTATTCTGAGTTGTAGAGTATTCCTACAGAGTAGAATTACTTAACGAACTTCTTACCATTCTGAACGTAGATGCCGTTAGACAGAACTGCAGCGTCTGTACCTACGAACTTGCCGTCGATAGAGTAGATGCGGTTGCTTGGATTAATGACGTTCTTAATAACTTCTGTTATGCCAGTTGTTCCATCTGTCCACTGTGGAGCATCCTCTGAGAGATCAATGCTCTTGTATGTAGCACCATCAGTACCACAAACTACAGCAAAGCCCATTACATATGCCTTCTTCTTGAAGTTGAAAGCAAACTTGCTGTCAGCCGTCCATGGAATAAGGTTTGTGCCCTGAATTATCTTGCCGTCACCATCCTTTGCTTGCTCATAGAACTGAAGGAGAGACTTTGCTACTTCTTGATTTTCACCATTCTTGTTAATCTGTAGGTTAGCATTTGTCATTTCATCGTCTGTACCCTGAGCGTTTGTCAAGTCAATGACAACTTTTAGAGGCTTTGTGAAATGCATTTCATACCACTGTGCAGCACCTTCAATCGGAGTCGTCAATCCTGGTGCCTCATAAGCCTTAAGCTTACGGTTTGTTGGATCGCCTTCATAGTTGAAATATTCAGCATCTTTCTTGTCTCCATCATACTCACGTGCATAGAACTGCATCTGACCTGCTGATGCAAGATAGAAAATAACCTGCTTGATATTTGACAGACCTTGTTCGTTATAGGCATCCTTTAATTTGATTTCAGTATTTGAATTCAAGCAAGAATATGTTCCTGCCTTGAAAGAAACACCTGTTTCTGGGTCTGTATAGTCTTGTTCCAAAACATGATAGTTAGTTCCTGCTGCGGTACCGCCAGAAAGTGGAAACGCTGTTAAGTCAGCATCAAGGAATGCACCGGCAACTTTGTCTGCAATACCTGTTATCTTATCCTGTTCAGGGCAAGTAACTTTTTCAGCACCATCAACTGTTTCAACAATAGGGTGTGTTCCCTCAGGGAGAACTGCGCAAGTCTTGAAATAGAAGTTGTTTTGAAGTTTGTAGGCAGTCTGAGCGTTAGCCAATGTGCAGCTAAAGAGTGCAGCTGCAGCCAATGTGTAAATTTTCTTCATCTTTGTAATTTTTAGTTTGTTATTAATTGTTATTAGATTTCTCTATTGTAGATAAATCTTAGGTATGCGGAATTTCCGCACACCTAAGATTTCAAGTCTCAGATTAATATCCAGGGTTCTGATACTCTGCTCCGTTTGTCAAACCATCTGTAAATGTTGTTGAAATCGGACGGAGTGCGAAGTTCGGGTCGAAATATTTTGCGAGGTCTGGGTGTGTCTCCTCCAAGTAAGCTTTGCTCTTCAGCATACCTGTACGTTTCAAGTCGTAGAATCGGCAGTACTCACCACAAAGCTCACGGCCACGCTCATCAAGCACGGTGCGAACGGTTGCTGTGCCAGTCAATGGCTTAGCCCCAGCTCTGTTTCTAACCTTATTGATATATCCCATAGCGTTGGAACCGCCATTCAGATAGATATCAAGTTCTGCAGCGATGAGGTAAACCTCAGACATACGCATCATGAAAGTAGCGTTTAGGTTACCGAGACGACCTTTGCTCTCGTTCACAACATAGTAGTTGCTACTGTTGTGCTTGTTGAGCGAAGGATAGAAATAACGCCACTGGTTTTCGTTACCAGCTGCATTTTTCATAATTACGTTGCGATTAGCGTCGTCATAAACAGCTTTGTAGTCTACAACGAGGTAAGGAACTGTTGTGCTCTGAGCAACCTCTGTCGCATAATCTGCATCCTGCGGCATCACAATCTTGATAGCTGGCTGACCTACTGCTATTCTCTTTCCGCGAACAGAAGCATCTTTCTGCCATGCATTTAAATCGTCCTCTGTCTTCCAAATATATGCCTTATTGGCATTCCACTCTGTTGTGAATGATTCGTGGAAACGTGGATCGAGAGTATTGTCATCCTGTACATAAAGGTTGATAAGGTGCTGTGTAGGCATGAAAATTCCTTGATAGCTACCGCCCCATGTCTGACGTTCCTTGACATTATCTTCGCGAGCACCGAACTTGTTCAGCACGCAGAGGAATTTCTCGTCCATACGATTACACTTCTGGGCACCGTTGCTTGAACCGTGACCGTCTGCACCTGAATACCAGCGATGCTTCCACAAAGCCTCCTTGTTGGTCCAGTTGTTTGCCTCCTTGAATACATCCTCATAGTTAGGATACATGTAGGCACCATATTCACTACCGCCGTTCTCGCAGTCCTGAATAAGTTTTTTAGCAGCGTCCATACCCTTTTGCAGATACTCGTCTGTTCCATACTCCTTGGTCTGGAGACAAGCCTTAGCCAAGAATCCGAGGGCAGCCTTCTTTGTAGGAGTTGTGCAGAGGTCATCTGTACCTTTCTCCAAATGCTCTGCTGCAAACTCGAGGTCTGGGATAATGATATCCTTGTAGATTGTCATCGGGTCGGTGCGGACTGGAGAATAGTCAGCCTTAAGCTCGTCTTTCTCCGTAAGCAGGGTCATGCCACCGAACTGCTCAACACCATTGAAATAATAGATAGCTCTCATGAAGCGAGCCTGAGCCAAGATGTTGTTCAGCTCCTCGTCGGTGAAGTTTGCCTTAGCCTTATCTGCATTCTTCAAAACTATGTTACAAGAAGAGATACCGTCGTATGTACTGTTCCACAGTGCATTTGTGTAAGTGGTGTTTGGGGTAGCACCGCCATAGAACCAAAAGTACTGCTGATAAGCATTGTCGTCATTCGCGCGGTAGGTCCATAGGTCAGTATCGCCTTCGGTAAACTCCATAAAACCATCAGTGCCGTAATAAGTACGCTCCATTCCGAAGAAGCACTGGTTAAGTAATTCCTCATAACCAGTTTTTGTCAGAGCCAAATCCCCGAGTTCGAATCCGCCTGGATTCTCCTCGTCAAGGCTACATGACGCAAATCCGCCTGCTACGAGAGCAAGAGAGGAAGCCATGAATATATTCTTAATTAAACTTTTCATAATTATCTGTTGTCGTTTTTTGTTAAAACCATTTTATCAGAATGTCACGTTCACACCAAATACGAACTGACGGTATGTTGGGAAGGCGTCAGAGCCGTTTGTTTCAGGGTCTGTGCCTCTCAGTTTCGTGTCGTGTGTCCATATTACAGGATTGTATGCTGTAAAGTAGAAACGCAGCTTCTCCATCAGAATCTTCTTTGACAGAGTTTTCGGTACTGTGTATCCGAGTGTTACGTTCTTCAACTTGATGAACGAGCCGTCGCGGTAGCTGAGTGCAGAATATACTGTAGACTGCTCATCGCCTGAACCAGGACGTGGATAGAATGCATTCTGGTTGCTTTCTGTCCAGTAGTCAGAAGTAGAAATCTGATTTTCAGTAACAGAGTATTTCGCAGTATAACGTCCTACGAGGTCACTGCAGATTGTCTGTCCAAGACGTGCCATGATGAATACAGAAAGGTCGAAGCCTTTATATGTAAAGCTGTTGTTCAAGCCGAGAATCCAGTCTGGGTTCTGGTGTCCGAGAATCTGACGGTCATCCTGTCCATACTTGTGAACGCCATTGTCGCCGTCCTTGTCGTTGGTGGCAACCTTGATGTAACCAGGCTTGACACCATATTGTGTCATTAGGTCAGCATCATCCGTAGTTTTCCAAAGACCTTTGTATTTGTATCCGTAGAAAGACTTGATTGGTTGTCCCTCGAAGAGGTTCTCTGCTTTAATGTCTCCGTCTGGAAGAGCGTCAATCTTTTCCTTGCTCCAAGTCATAGAGAGAGAGGTGTTCCAAGAGAAATCTTTTGTGCGGAAATTGTGGCTGTTGATTGTAGCCTCAAAACCGTGGTTGCTTGTTCTGGCAAGGTTCTGCCACATGCTCAGTGGTGAGCCCCATCCTGTGAATCCACCTGTGATAGGTACGGTACGCTTAAAGAGAAGTCCCTTTGTCTTAGTGGTAAAATATTCCAAAGAACCGTCGAGACGTCCGCCAAGTACAGCAAAATCAAGACCGAAGTTCCAGTTGTATGACTTCTCCCAACCAAGATTTGTACTTGCTGCAGTTCCGGTGTATTGTCCGAATGATACAATCTTGCCGTTTACGGTAATACCCGAAGCAGAATAGACGATAGGAGTAGTTGTTGTTGAATAAGCTCCCATACCTCCTGAGTTACCGGTGATACCATATCCTATACGAAGTTTCAAGTTGTCAAGCCAACCTTTAGTTCCTTCCATGAACTTCTCATCGCTGATACGCCATGCTGCAGCTGCTGCGAAGAAGCTATCCCATTTGTTACCTTCAGAGAACCAAGAAACACCGTCCCAGCGATTAGAGAGGTTTAACATATACTTGCCTTTGTAAGTATAGTTAAAGCGCAAAGCATAAGACATTTTCTGTGTCTGAGAGTAATCGGATTCAATATGCTGAGAACTTGCAGATGTTAGACGATGGAAAGACCATTTGTCAAGATCCTGTCCGCTACCGCCTGTTATATATGACTCGTTTTCAGAATGCTGCCAAGATGTAACGAATGTTGCACCGAAATCATGGTCCTTAGCTACGGTAAGTTTATAGTTAAGGATGTTTTCCCATAAATAAGAGTATGCCTCACTGTGGTGAACTTCAGCATGCGGAGTTCCTGCATATGTAGGGCGGTTTGCGTTACACTTGTCGCCCCAATACAGTCCTTGGCGAGAGTTGCTTAAAGTTGCACTCAACTGAGAACGGAAAGTCAGTCCTTTTACCGGAGCAAGTTCCAAATAGCCGGTTGTATTGATATAAGTAGCACGAGTGTTGTTTACATACTGATCCTTAATGTAGTCGCCAAGTGGAGAATACTGGTTTGATATGAACTCATGGTTGATTTCACCCTTGTCATTGTAAACATCGCCAAGAGGGAATGCTGTCATTGCCTTTGTGAAAGTGTTCTTCACACCAGCATCACGGTCGCGGTAGTTAAGGTTTGAAGTGAATCCGAGTTTTGCCCATTTGAAAATCTCCTGATCGATGTTCAAACGAATCTGATACATGTCCTGCTGCTCGTTTTTCAACAATCCCTTGTCCTGTGTGTAAGAAAGTGCAGCGTAAACCTTTGTAGATTTGCCGCCTGCGTTTACAGACATAGAGTATTTCTGTGTTGTAGCTGTTCTGCCTGAAGCCTCGTCAACCCAGTCAATCCATTTTCCCTGGTTGTAAGCATCAAGGTATTCATCATTATTGAAGATGACAGACATGTTTTCTGGATAATTTCCATACTTATAATTATAAGCTTCTTTCTGGTAGTTTACCCACTCGTCGCCGGTCATTCCGTGCTTATAGTTAGGATTGCCGCTGAACCCATAGTAAGCATCAAAATTTACTGTTGCTTTACCTTGTTTACCACGCTTTGTTGTAATCATAACAACACCATTGGCACCGGCAGAACCATATATAGCCGTAGAAGATGCATCCTTCAGAACGTCGATAGTCTCAATGTCAGAAGGGTTTACCTGACTGTAGCTACCAGGTACACCATCAATAATGAATAAAGGTTCGTTGCTTCCGTAGATAGAACGAGAACCACGAAGGAGAATCTCAGGGCTACTGCCTACCTGACCAGATGTAACTGCAATATCCATACCTGCAATCTTACCCTGCAAAGCCTCCATAGCATTGCTTGTAGGGGCAATAGTGATATCTTCAGACTTGATTGATGTAACTGCACCGGTTAGGTCGCGTTTCTTTTGAGTTCCGTAACCAACCACTACCACGTCGTCCAAGCCAACAACATCCGGCTCCATTTTTAGAGACAAATGTCCGTTGGTAACCTTTACTGCTTTGTCTTTATAGCCTGTATATGACAATTTTATAGTTGATCCGACTGGAGCGTTTACTGTGAAATTACCGTCGAGGTCTGTCACGGTTCCGTTCTTTGCTCCACTCTGTGGAATTACAGTAACGCCAATCATTGGCTGACCTGTTTCATCTACAACAGTTCCCTTAACAACTCCGCTCTGCTGAACGGCTTGTGGAGAAGGGGCAACGCTGCCATTGCCGGCTGCCATTGCTGTGGCAGGACAAAGCATTGCAGAGGACAGAGCAAGCGTGATGGACAGTTTTTTCAAGCTCTCGCTTGAATAATACATCTTTCTTGTCTTCATATAAAATAGATTTTGTAAATAAATATAATTTCTTCTTTATAAAAGTAAAAACGTATGAGATTGCTGTCTGTAACCTGTTAAAATCGCTTTTGTTTGTATTTTTAACGTTTAGAACTTTTTATAAGATATATAGAACATAAATAATAAGGGTTTGTTGGCTGAATTAAAGGGCCAGAAATATTGCACGTTAATTCAGCCAACAGGCTAAAACAGAAAACTGTGGTTATTTGATTGTAATATTCACATTTTCCTGTTTAATTCCTTTGCAGTATTTAAATTCTGCAGGTTTCTTCGCAGTAATGTCGATATTCTTCAGATTAATGTTCTCGACAGGCATTTCCGGGAGTCCATTGAAGAACATAGCGCGGTTGGCATTGCGACACACTACATCTTCTATATATATATTCCGGAAACACGGAGTCTCCTCGGTTACAGGCTCTGGCTTAATCTCTTCAGCCTTGTTCTTTCCGGCTGCTTGTGCTTCTGCTGCCGACATTCCACCATAATAGAGGTTAAAGATGACAGCCTCGGTAGGGATGTCGAACATCGAGATGTTTTTTATCCATATATTTTCCACAATGCCTCCTCTGCCTCGTTTGCTTTTGAAGCGCAAACCGACATCCGTGCCAAGGAACTGGCAGTTGCTGACGCTGATGTTTTTAACGCCACCACTCATCTCGGAACCGACAACAAAGCCGCCGTGGCCTTTAAACACTGTGCAACCGTCTACGATAACATTCTCGCAAGGTACGCCGCGTCTACGTCCATCGGCATCCTTTCCGCTCTTTATGCAGATACCATCGTCGCCCACGTCGAAGCGTGAGTTTACTATGAGTGCATTCTTGCATGATTCGAGGTCGAGGCCGTCGCCGTTTTGTGCAAAGCTCGGGTTACGTATTTCAACATCTTCAATGAGTACATTCTCGCACATCAAAGGATGAACGTTCCATGCCGGAGAGTTCTGGAATATCACCCCATTGAACCAAACATTTTTGCTGTTTACGATGTTTATCATCACTGGGCGCAGAAAAACCTTGATGCTGTCCCACTGTGCGTCAGTGAGATTGCCTGTCGGCACGTTCATGTCTGCCATCTTATATCCTTTCAGTGCACCCTCGGTAGGAATCCAAAAGCCGTCGCGAATAAAAGCTCCGCCATTGGATGTAGCCTCTTTCCAGTAGCTTGCTGTTACCTTCTCGCGTTTTAGAGGACGCCAGAACTGTCCGTTACCATCGATAACCCCCTGTCCGGTAATGGCCACATTCTTTAGGTTATAACCAGAGATTGGCGATTTGCAGCGACGTGTATCGAGTCCTTCAAATACAGATTTTACTATAGAATAGAGATCCGGGTCTGGCGAAAACAGCAGGATTGCCCCTTTTTCGAGGTGCAGATTGATGTTACTCTTCAGCTCGATAGGTCCGGTAAACCATACGCCCTGTGGTAGGGTAACTTTTCCTCCGCCTTTCTTTGCTGTTTGGTCTATTGCTTTCTGTATTGCTGATGTGCAGAGCGTTGTTCCATCGCCTTTAGCTCCGAAATCCTTTACGTTCACCGTTCTATCCGGGAATGATGGACGGGTGACTTTTGTCATCTTAAACGGAAGGTCGGTGTAGAGATTGTCGTAGGGATAGTCTTGAGCGATGGCATTGTATGCTATGCCGAAGAGAATCACTGCTAATAATAGAAATTTTTTCATTGCTATTTATTGTTTTAGGTTATTGTTTTAGTTGAATCGGAGTTCTTGGAGTTCCCAGAGTCCTCGGAGTTCTCGGTGAACTTGGAGTTCTCGGAAATATCAGTGAAATTGGGCGTTTTGCTAATTTATTTTCTTTTGTTCCTTTCTTCCAGTCTTGCCCTTGTCATCTGTTCACGGATGCCGCCGTATTTTAGAAAGTCAGATTTTTGTTTTTCTATAAGACGTTCAAGCATATAGTCGGCTTGATGAATCATGACTATTGCGATATTGGCAATGGTTTCTGCTGACCTTACTTTTACTGCATCCATATAGTGGTGAGAATCATTGTGGTTACGACAGTAGTTCCTTGCCTTAAACGTACGTTCATCCATGACAGGCCATTGCTCAAGTCCGTTAACTCTGATGAAATCCTCGTAATCGAGCAAAAGCTCTTGCAGACTTGCTTTAGCAACATTAGTTAGTTTAATCTCCGTTTCCTTTGACGTGGTGGCAGCGGCACTTCCTTCAGCGATATTCTGTTTGCCGCTCCGTGCAGCCTGAACCATTTGATCGATGGTGCGGTCTTTTGGGGCGAAATATCTGTTTGCGAAATAGTAGGTAATATCGTATATGCAAGTGGCAAGTTGGAAGACTTTCAGTTTTCTGTAGTCTCCTTGGATTGGAATGAAATCATTCTTGTTGTTTGTCATAATTCAGCACTGAAAAGATTTAAAGCTAAAAATATTTTACAAAGGTAAGAAAAATTTTTTAGAAAGGGAAATATTGATGTCCTTTTAACAATTCGGGGTTTTCGGAGAACTCGGAGAACTCGGAGGTCTCGGAGAACTCTGAGGGAAAAATAAACAATCTTTTTGTGTTTTCTTCGATTTGCACTATCTTTTAATAAGATAGGCTGCATCTCAACAATAAAAACAATCAAGCTTGTTTTGTATTGTCTTCGATTTGC
>DCBP01000023.1:0-11190 GCA_002314055.1 Prevotella sp. UBA1104 | reverse complement strand
TGCACTATCTTTGCAAAAGATAAACCTAAGCAACCGCCTATGAATGAACAAGCACCACAGCAGTGGAATAAATTCTATTTAAAAGATGTGTCGTTCAAAAATTTGATGACACACCGCATATTTAATGTCCTGATTATTGCCAATCCTTATGATGCCTTCATGCTGGAGGATGACGGACGGGTTGACGAGAAAATCTTTAATGAGTATACAGAACTTGGCCTGCGCTATCCGCCAACGTTTACTCAGGTAAGTACGATGGTAGAAGCCTCTGAGGTTCTGTCGACAACAAGTATAGACCTGGTAATCTGTATGCCGGGAAATGCCGACAACGATGCTTTTACCGTTGCAAGAGCCGTGAAACAGGAGTTTCCGGATATGCCTTGCGTTGTGTTGACACCGTTCTCTCACGGTATAACGCGCCGTATGGAGAATGAAGATTTGTCGATTTTCGATTATGTTTTCTGTTGGCTCGGCAATACAAACCTTATTCTCTCAATAATAAAGCTTATTGAGGATAAGATGAATCTTGAGCACGATATAGATGAGGCTGGCGTTCAGATGATATTGCTCGTAGAAGACAGTATACGCTTCTATTCATCAATATTGCCTAATTTGTATAGCTATATCCTTGCCCAAAGTCAGCGCTTTGCCACCGAGGCCCTGAATCCACATTCGGCAACACTTAGAATGAGAGGAAGGCCAAAGGTTGTTTTGGCGCGCACCTACGAAGAGGCAATGGACTACTATCTGCGTTTCCCCGACAATATCCTTGGTGTAATAAGCGACTGCCGTTTCCCTAAATCTGGCGAGAAGGACTCCGAGGCAGGACTGAAGTTACTAAGAGAAATAAGGCGCAATGATCCTTTCCTTCCGTTAATTCTCGAAAGCAGCGAGGCAGAAAACCGTGAAAAGGTAGACATAAAGGGCGTCAGGTTTATCGACAAGAATTCAAAGAAGATGAATATCGATTTGAGGAACATGATGGCAGACCACATGGGCTTTGGTGATTTTATCTTCCGTGATCCGAAAACCCACGAGGAAATAAAGCGCATACACAATCTGAAGGAATTGCAAGATAATATCTTCAGCATCCCCAATGATTCTATGCTCTATCATATATCCCGCAACCACATGAGCCGGTGGCTGTGTGCAAGAGCGATATTTCCGGTGTCGGCATTCTTGAAGACCGTTACCCTTGAGAAATTAAAAGATGTAGATGCCCATCGCCAGATAATCTTCGATGCCATTGTGCAGTACCGCCACATGAAGAATGTAGGAACCGTAGCCGTTTTCCGTCGCGACCAGTTTGATGCCTACAGCCATTTTGCCCGTATCGGCGACGGTTCATTGGGCGGAAAGGGTAGAGGTCTTGCTTTCCTCGACCATATAATAAAGTCGCATCCGGAGTTTAACGAGTTTGAAGGGGTAAAGGTGTCCATACCTAAGACCGTGGTGTTGTGTACAGATGTCTTCGACCAGTTCATGGACAACAACAACCTTTATCAGATAGCCTTGAGTGATGCTTCTGACGAAGAGATATTGCAAGCCTTTCTTAAAGCTCAGCTTCCAGATCAGTTTATCGATGATTTCATGACCTTCTTCGAGGCAACGAAGAGTCCGATAGCCATCCGCTCCAGCAGTTTGCTTGAAGACTCCCATTATCAGCCATTTGCCGGAATCTACTCCACTTATATGATACCGTATCTCGAAGACCGACAAGAGATGCTCCGAATGCTTGCAGCGGCGATAAAGAGTGTCTATGCCTCGGTCTACTACAAAGACTCCAAGGCTTATATGACGGCAACGAGCAATGTGATTGACCAGGAGAAGATGGCAGTAATCCTTCAGGAGGTTGTGGGTAAGCAATATGGTGACCACTATTATCCAAACTTCAGTGGCGTGTTGCGCTCGATAAACTATTATCCGATAGGATATGAGAAATCAGAAGAAGGTATCGCCAGTCTGGCACTCGGCCTCGGCAAATATATCGTAGATGGCGGACAGACATTGCGTGTAAGTCCATACCACCCCGACCAGGTGCTTCAGACCAGTGATATGGAGATAGCGCTTCGCCAGACGCAGACGCGCTTTTATGCTCTCGACATGAAGCATGTGGGCGAGGACTTTAAGGTTGACGACGGATTCAATATCTTGAACCTCAAAGTAAAAGAAGCCGACCAAGACGGTTCCTTGCGCTATATAGCATCCACATACGACCCGTATGATCAAGTGATACGCGAAGGACTGTATGATGGCGGTCGTAAGATAATCAGCTTCTGTGGAGTTCTCCGACAGGGCGTATTCCCATTGCCGGAACTGTTGCGTCTTTCTATGAAACACGGTGCCGATAGTATGCGCCGCCCCGTAGAGATAGAATTCGCCTGTACGCTAAACGACGACCGCAGTGGAGAATTCTATCTGTTGCAGATACGTCCGATAGTAGACAGCAAGCAGATGCTTGATGAGGATTTGCGTGCCATCCCCGACAGCCAGTGCCTGCTTCGGTCTCATAATTCTCTGGGCCACGGCAAGAGCAATGATGTAGAAGATGTAGTATATGTTATGACCGACGATGACTTTACGGCAGCCAACAATCCAGCCATAGCAGATGAGATAGAGCATATAAACCGCAAATTCCTCGATGCAGGCAAGGGTTATGTCTTGATAGGTCCAGGCAGATGGGGCTCGAGCGACCCATGGCTTGGCGTCCCGGTAAAGTGGCCTCATATCAGTGCTGCGAAACTGATAGTAGAGACGACGCTCAAGAATTATAGCGTAGACCCGAGTCAAGGTACGCATTTCTTCCAGAATCTGACAAGTTTTGGAGTCGGTTATTTTACTATCGACGAGAATAAGGGAATGGGTTTCTTCCGCAAGGAAGTGCTTGATGCCATGCCGGCAGTAGAGCAGACCGCCCATGTCCGCCATGTTCGTTTCAGCCGTCCTCTGAATATCATGATGGATGGAATGAAGCAAGAGGGCGTAGTGATTGTAGAAAATCCATAACTTATTGCTGTCTTGACGCTTACATACTTGATTAAAATCAAGAAAAGTAAAGAAAAAGAAAAGAATTGTATAAAAACACTTGCAAAAGTGTGGCAAAAGTCATACCTTTGCAACGTGTTTTTCATAGTATTAGATTTAAGGTTAACAAGGTTGGAGTACAGCGGTACTCCTTTTTTTGTATCCATACTGTAGATATTCCATTACCTTTTATAAAAAACAATTAGGCGAGAGAATAAAAAGCTTGCTTGTTTTTCAGAGCGTGAGTTTTCTAATAAAAATCGGGACACAGACTTCAGTCCATATCCCGATTAATAAATAATTAAACTTTCCTTATATGTAAAAGGCATACTCGGAGAGGTTTCTTTTTTAATATTCTCTTACTTTTGCGAGTTCCTTCTTCATCTCGTCGGCCAGAACCTCAAAGAAATTGAAGTGGAGGATAAGCGATAGCTTTTCCAAATCTTTAGAACCCACATATTCCTTATTGAATATCTTGTACAGATTTGTGCGACTGCATTCCATCTGCTCTGCGAGCCATACGCATGTATGAGCCCTTTCCTTTAATTTAGCTTTTACAAGCTTCCCTACATGTAACATAACAGATTTTTATTATAGATTTATTTTGTTTACAGGTTGTTTTTTTAAATCGTCAAATATCTATTTACAATAGTAATCCCGAATGCGTTAATGCATATAATTTCCGGACAAAATTACGAAATAGAAATTATTCTTCATAACTTTTAGCGGATTAAGATATTAAAAATTCTGAAAAAAAATGATATATAACATATTGTGTTTCCGTTTATTGTACTTTTTCTGAATTTTAAAGTCTAAAAAGTAGTTTACCGTTATGAAAATACAACTTTAATATGTATTTTTGCAATGACAAAAACAGAAGATATGAAAAAACAACTAACAGTTATCGCCTTGCTCCTCTGCATGACGGCGGCGGCAATGGCAGGATGCAGACAACAAGCCGGCAACGACGGCAACAGTGTTTCAACAACCTCTCTGCAGAGTAATGCACCGGAAATGGCTCCCGACTTCTCGCTGAAGTCAATCGACGGAAAGACATTCACCTTGTCGAGTCTTCGCGGAAAAGTTGTCGTCATCGACTTTTGGGGCAGTTGGTGCGGCTGGTGTATAAAAGGAATGCCGGAGATGAAGAAGGCATACGAAAAATATAAGGGAAAGCTGGAAATTGTAGGTGTAGACTGTGGCGATACCGATGCCAAATGGAAATCAGCCGTCAAGGAACTCGGGTTGCCGTGGATACATGTATACAACCCAAAGGGAATAGGAAGCATACTCGACACGTATGGCATACAGGGATTCCCTACAAAAGTAATAGTGGGCAAGAACGGAGAATTGCTAAAGACCGTAGTTGGCGAAGATCCCGAATTCTACACAGCCCTCGACGAGATAATGAAGAAATAAAATTAATATAATTCAGGTTCTGTTCTTTTAGACGAAACCGAAACCTGAAAAATATTAGAAAACACAAACAGCAGGAGATATGAGAACATTTCTGAATGTAGATGACCTTGGCAACCTCGAACAGGCACTTGCCGAGGCAAGAGAAGTAAAAGCCAACCGTTTCGGATATCAGCATCTGGGCAAGAACAAGACCCTGTTGATGATATTCTTCAACAATAGTCTGCGCACTCGTCTCAGCACACAGAAGGCAGCCATGAATCTCGGTATGAACGTCATGGTGCTCGACGTGAATGCCGGAGCATGGAAGTTAGAGGCAGAGCGTGGAGTCGTCATGGACGGCGACAAGAGCGAGCACCTGCTCGAGGCAATACCTGTGATGGCAAGCTACTGCGACCTTATCGGAGTGCGCAGCTTTGCCGGACTCGCCGACCGCGAATACGACTATGCCGAGACTGTATATAACCAGTTCGTGAAATATAGCGGCAAACCGGTATTCGCCATGGAGACAGCCACCGTGCACCCGCTCCAGGCATTCGCCGACCTTATAACAATCGACGAGCATAAGACGAAGCAACGCCCGAAGGTCGTCCTTACATGGGCTCCGCATTGCCGCGCATTGCCGCAGGCAGTGCCAAACTCCTTTGCCCAGTGGATGAACAAGGCAGATGTTGATTTCGTCATCACCCATCCTCACGGCTATGAGCTCGACCCGAAATTTGTGGGCGGTGCAAAAGTGGAGTACGACCAGATGAAAGCCCTTGAGGGAGCCGACTTCGTATATGCCAAAAACTGGAGCTGTCCGGGAGTAGCCAATCCTGATGACTACGGAAAGATACTCTCAAAAGACATGTCGTGGACAATCGACGAGCGCCACATGGCAGTAACCGACAACGGAAAGTTCATGCACTGTCTGCCTGTGCGCCGCGGACTGATAGTAACCGATGACGTGATAGAGAGTGCCAATTCGCTCGTAATCCCAGAGGCGGCAAATCGCGAGATATCGGCAGAGGTAGTAATAAAACGGATGCTTGAGAATCTTTGACAGCAAAAAAACTCAACAAAAAGTCCTCACTTATAAAATAAAATTCTTACTTTTGCAAGGTATCAGCGATGCACATAGTCTACACCGCCGAATCTAATAGAGAAAACAAACTTATTAAAAAACAATAAATCATGGATTTAGTACAATCAATCATCGAACGCGCAAAGAGCAACAAGCAGCGCATCGTGCTCCCGGAGGCAACAGAGGAGCGTACACTTAGAGCAGCCGACCAGGTATTGGCTGACGATATCGCTAACCTTATTCTTATCGGTAACCCAGACGAGATACATGCTCTCGCAGAAAAGTGGGGACTGAAAAACATTGACAAGGCAACCCTTATCGATCCAGAGAATAACCCTAAGAGCGAAGAGTATGCTGCCCTCCTGGCAGAGCTTCGCAAGAAGAAGGGCATGACAATAGAGCAGGCTCGCGAGCTTGTGAAGAACCCTCTCTACCTCGGCTGCATGATTATCAAGACAGGCGATGCCGACGGACAGATTTCAGGTGCGCTCAGCACAACAGGCGACACTCTTCGTCCAGCGCTCCAGATTATCAAGTGTGCTCCTGGCATCACATGCGTGAGCGGTGCTATGCTCCTCATCACAAAGCAGCCACAGTATGGTGAGAACGGCGTGTTGGTAGTAGGCGACGTTGCCGTTACCCCAATGCCAGACGCACAGCAGTTGGCACAGATTGCCGTTTGCACCGCACAGACAGCAAAATCCGTTGCAGGCTTCGCAGACCCACGTGTGGCAATGCTGAGCTTCTCAACAAAGGGCAGTGCAAAGCACGAGGTAGTAGACAAGGTGGTTGAGGCTACAAAGCTGGCAAAGGAACTCGCTCCGGAACTGAAGGTAGACGGTGAGCTTCAGGCAGATGCAGCCCTCGTTCCGTCGGTAGGCGAGAAGAAGGCACCGGGCAGCGACATCGCCGGCAAGGCAAACGTGCTCGTATTCCCATGCCTCGAAGTAGGAAACATTGCCTACAAACTTGTTCAGCGTCTTGGTGATGCCGTAGCTCTCGGACCAATCCTCCAGGGTATCGCACGCCCGGTAAACGACCTGAGTCGCGGTTGCTCCGTAGACGATATCTACAAGATGGTGGCAATCACAGCTTGCCAGGCAATGGACGCTAAAAAGCAGTAAATGAAGAATGAAGAATGAAGAATGAAGAATGAATTTTACCTTTGCCAATGATAAATTATAAAAGGGAAGGTTCTATCCTGCATATTAAAAGCTATGCCTTTGCTGTGAGAATAGTAAAATTATTCAGATATCTTGCAGATAAAGACAAAAGAATGCATGATATCTTTAGACAGCTATTGCGCTCAGGAACTTCTGTGTCGGCAAATGTGCACGAATCGGAATTCGCTCAGAGTCCTTCAGACTTCACTTCAAAACTGTATATATCTCTTAAAGAGGCCAACGAGACTATGAATTGGTTAAACTTGCTTTTAGATACAGACTATATATCTCAAAAAGAATTTGAAAGTATGGCAAATGATTGCCAGGAACTAATAGCCTTGTTGGTTGCCTCAATAAAAACGGTTAAACGAAATAATCAAGCAATAGTAAAATGAATGAGGTGATGTTGACTTGAAGAGTAACTTACATTCTTCATTCTTCATTCTTCATTCTTCATTAAAATTATGAAAATACTAGTACTGAACTGTGGTAGTTCATCAATAAAATATGCCCTTTACGATATGGACAGCAAGACTGTCATGACATCGGGAGGTGCAGAGCGTGTAGGACTCGACGGAGCATTCGTAAAAGTGAAACTCGCCAATGGTGAGAAGAAAACCATTATGCACGACATTCCGGAGCATACAGAGGGAGTGAAGTTCATCTTCAGTCTGCTCACCGATCCTGAAATCGGCGTAATCAAAGACCTGAAGGAAATCGATGCCGTAGGCCACCGTATGGTACACGGCGGAGAGAAGTTCAACAAGAGCGTATTGCTCACCGACGAGGTGCTCAAGGCTTTCGAGGCAGTGTCAGACCTCGCTCCATTGCACAACCCAGCCAACCTGAAAGGTGTTCATGCCGTACAGGAGCTGATGCCGGGACTTCCACAGGTGGGCGTCTTCGATACCGCTTTCCACCAGACAATGCCTAAAGAGGCATATATGTATGCCATTCCTTACGAACTGTACGAGAAATATGGCGTGCGTCGCTACGGTTTCCACGGAACCAGCCACCGCTATGTCTCACAGCGCGTTTGCGAATACCTCGGCGTAAAGGCAGAGGGCAAGAAGATTATCACCTGTCATATCGGCAACGGCGGTAGCATCGCAGCAGTAAAAGACGGCAAGTGTGTTGACACCTCAATGGGACTCACTCCACTGGAGGGCTTGATGATGGGAACCCGCAGCGGTGATATCGACGGCGGTGCCGTAACCTTTATCGAGAAGAAGCTTGGTTTGGATGCCGACGGCATGTCAAACCTCTTGAACAAGAAGAGCGGCTTGCTCGGTGTATCTGGCATTTCATCAGATATGCGCGAGATTTTCTCAGCTCGCGAGGCTGGCAACGAGCGTGCAACACTCGCCTTCGACATGTATTGCTATCGTGTCCGCAAATACGTAGGAGCATACGCTGCTGCCATGAACGGTTGCGACATCATCGTGTTCACAGCCGGAGTTGGTGAGAACCAGGCAAATATGCGTGAGAGCGTTTGCAAGGGCTTGAGCTTTATGGGTGTTGAGATTGACGCCGAGAAGAACATGGGTATCCATGGCGAAGAGGCTATTATCTCTACTCCAAACTCAAAGGTAACTGTTGTTGTCATTCCTACCGACGAGGAACTGATGATTGCTTCGGATACTATGGCATTGGTGAAATAAGAAACCCACCCTGGCTCTCCCGAAGGGAGGGAAGGAGATACTCCATAAATAAAGGCTGCGAGAAATCGCAGCCTTTATTAGTGTTTATAGTTCTATAAGACCTATATGTCCTATAAATCTTATAAGTCCTGTCATCCTTATATTTTCATTTACAATTTGCTCTCTCCCTCCACATATTCCTCAAGGAAGAGATGCTCCCCGTCGAACACTACATAGGAGAACTGCCATATCCAGTCGCCGAGAATCATCATCCTCACTTTGCGCGACAGGTTAAGGTCGAGCTCGATGTGGCGGTGACCATATATATAATAGTCCACGTTGGGGTGAGTCTTCATGTATTCCTTTGTATACCTTACGAGGTATTCCTTATCCTCACCCATATAAGGCGGTTCCTTGCCGTCGGCACGCTTCAGTCGGCTGCGCTTAGCCCATTCCAGTCCGAACCACATGCCCCAACGGGGATGCAGCGAGCTGAAAAGCCTTTGACACAGGTGACTGTGGAAAATCTTGCGGATAATCTTGAAGTTGCGGTCCGGATCGCCCAGTCCGTCGCCGTGAGCAAGATAAAACACCTTGCCGTAGATGTCCACCGTCTCCGGCTTCTTATGTAGAATAACGCCACATTCCTCCTCCAGATATCCGTACATCCAGATATCGTGGTTGCCGGTGAAGTAATGCACCTCCACTCCCATGTCGGTCAGTTCCGACAGTTTTCCGAGGAAGCGCGTATATCCCTTCGGCACAACATATTTGTATTCATACCAGAAGTCAAACATGTCGCCGAGCAGATAAACGGCAGCTGCCTTATGCTTGATGTCGTCAAGGAAACGTACAAGTCGCCGTTCGTGCATTCTGCCATGTTCAATGGCGAGCGAGCCGAGGTGGGCGTCAGATAGAATATATACGTTTTTCATAATTCGAATTATGAGTTTAGAGTTATGAATTAAGAGTTATTCTCGCTTCGCTGCGATTAAAAGTTATTGAATTAAGAGTTGGGGATTTAAGAGTTCAGATTTAAGAATTTGTAGTTGATATAACTCTGAATTCTTAAATCTTAATCTGCCATAGGCAGACAACTCTACATTCTACATTTTAAACTCTAAACTCACAGTCCCATTTCCAACCGTGCCTCTTCGCTGAGCATGCTTTGGTCCCAAGCCGGCTCAAACACGAGGTTCACGTTAGCCGATTTTACTCCCTCCAGTGTGTCCACCTTCTGTCTAACGTCCTCAAGGATGAAGTCGGCAGCGGGGCATGACGGAGCCGTGAAAGTCATGTCGATATCCACGTTGCCGTCGTCGTTCACTTCAATCTTGTAAATCAGTCCGAGGTCGTAGATATTGACAGGAATTTCCGGGTCGTAAACGGTTTTCAGTACGTCAACTATTCTTTCCTCTATCTTTGTCTTTTCTTCCTGTGTCATAATATGTTCTTTATTCCTTATATTATACAAAGGTAGCAAGAAAATTCCGAACAAACAAGAAAACGGAGAAAATCCTAACGTTTCGGAAAATAAGCAAGTTTCTTCTTTCGTTCGCTTAGTGTGTTTCTTGGTATCTTGATTATGCTTATCAGGTGGAAATAAAAAAAAAGTTTTTTTGGTAAATTTACCCTCACACCCTCACCCATAGCCTTGAAAGTCCCTGTTTATCGGTGTTTCAGGGTGTGAGGGTAGGTGTGAGGGGTGTGAGGGTAAGTGTGAGGGTAGAATGATGCATAAAATGTTAATTATAGACGAAATTTTATAAATCATGTAGCGTATGTCATTCTTTGTACGTATATTTGTAAAACAATGAATATAAGTATGTTTAACTAATAAAGAAAACAGAAGTATTATGAATGAAGAAAAGCTTTACAGAATGATTGACGAGAAGGAGGGCGTAGTATCGCTTGCCTTCCCCGCCCTTATGAGAAAGGTCTATCTATGGATGACCCTCGCTCTTGTAATCACCGGTCTTACAGCCTACGGCATTGCCACCACTCCGGGGATAGCATATACGATAGTAACAAACAAGATGTTGTTTTGGGGACTCCTCATTGGCGAATTCGCCCTCGTAGTAGCTATATCGGGTGCCATAAACCGCTTGTCGGCAGCCGTGGCAACACTACTCTTCGTAGTATATTCCATCCTTAACGGAGCCACCCTGTCGGTTATCTTCATGGCGTTCACGATGCAGTCTATTGCAAGCGTGTTCTTCATTACGGCAGGCGTGTTCGCCGTAATGGCATTTATAGGATATACTACCAAGACTGACCTCACGTCGCTCGGCAAGATCCTTTTCATCGGACTCATCGGCATTGTCATAGCCACCGTTGTGAACATCTTCCTTGGCAGTTCGATGCTCGATATGATTGTGAGCTACGTCGGTGTGGTGGTGTTTGTCGGACTTACGGCTTATGATTCTCAGAAGATAAAGATGATGCTCTACGAGGCTGACGACATGAACGAGGGCATGCAGAAGCTGGCATTGCTCGGTTCGCTCACTCTTTATCTCGACTTCGTGAACCTCTTCCTCATGCTGCTCCGCATTTTCGGAAACAACAGAGACTAATCCGTTTGCGTTTGTATGCTTTACCCTTGGCAAAGCATACAAACGCAGTCGGTATTTCTATCAAATACTCGCGGTGCTTTATAGCTGCACAAAAGGTGCATCTATAGGGCACCTTTTTTGCTACTTTATATTGCTGCAGCCAAATACTATCTCCCCACTTTCTCTTTTGCTTGTCTTTTTCATTAAGTAGCTATTCACAATTAGTTTATACAAACAACAAAACATTTATATTTAAAACAACCGTAACAACATAAATAACCCAAACAACTTTCATGCTTGTTACGCACGCTGCGTGTTGTACTTGTTGT
>DCBP01000028.1 GCA_002314055.1 Prevotella sp. UBA1104 | reverse complement strand
TCCGGAAGAACCTAAAATAATTTGACTTGTTACTTAATGCTGTTAAAAAATATACGGGAAACGATTTCTGCAAATCATTTCCCGTATATCATATGTTTATATTAATAGTCGATGACTATTTCATTTCCACCGCATTACCTATACATCCGTTAGGCATCTGGATATGCACAAGATTGCAGATAGTTGCTGCGATGTCGGTGATATAAGTAGGATGGCTTGTCTTTCCCGGTTTTACACCCCAACCCATCATAAGGAACGGGATATGTGCATCGTAAGGGTTCCATTCGCCGTGGGTAGTTCCGGCATCAATTTTGTCGCCGTAAATTTCATACCATCCCGGTTGCATGATGAGCTGCACATCGCCGTTGCGCTTGCGGCAATAGCCGTTGATTATCTTCTCCTTTATTATAGAAGGAATAGTAGATGTTGAAACCTTGTCCATATCCACGGCATAAGCCACATAGTCCTTGTTTTGGAAGTATTCCACAACGTCGCTTTTTATATTGCGTAGCTTCAGCCCTGCCTTTGCTATAGCATCATGGTCTAATACTACATTATAAGACATGATGTAGCGTGCCAAGTCTGCGGTAGTGTTATATTTTTGTTTCAGATAAGCATTCAGTTCTTTCAAATCCTTCTGATAGAAGAAACCTCCGGCAGGAATGCCATGTTCCTGGTTCATCAGGATATTGTTTGCAGCTCCGTGGTCAGCACTGAGGAATACGAGATACTGTCCCTTGCCGATTGTTTGGTCAAGAAAGTTGAAGAAGTCGGCAAGGCGTTTGTCGAGATCAACATACTGGTCTTGTATCAGCTGACAGTGTGTGCCGTATTTATGACCAATTTTGTCGGTAGACGAGAAGCTGATGCAAATCATGTCCGTCTCGCCCATTTGTCCGAGTTTCTCGTTGGTAATAACATTCTTTGCCATGTCTGCTGTAATCTCGTTTCCGGCAGGCGAATAGTTAATCTGGTCGCTTGAGTATTTGCTCACAACCTTGTTGTATTTCTCCACCCATGCCGGCAGTTGTTTCATATAGTAGGTGCTCGATACGAACTTGCTCTGTTTGCTGTCAATCCAGTAGGCAGCATCGGCAGCATGTCCGGCAGGAAGAATTGCAGCACGGTCTTTTATCGAGACGCCAAACACACGCGACTTAAAGTTGGTAGCCACCTTCAGTTCATCACCGATAGTAGTTGTCAGTAAGTTGCGTGGCGACATTTGTCCGGCTTCGCTTTTTGTTCCCACACCCTCAACGGAGTTGTCGCTTGTGCAGTAAACCATCTTGCCATTGATAAGGAAGTTGTTTCCCTGAATGCCATGGATAGAGGGAACGGAACCTGTATAGATTGACGAGTGTCCTACGGCAGTTATTGCCGGGATATAGTTGATCATAGTGTTCTCACAGTCGTAACCTTCGTTCATGAGACGCTTGAAGCCGCCTTCACCATAAAGATTGTAATAGCGGTGGAGGTAATCCCAGCGCATTTGGTCGACGGCGATGCCGACAATTAGTTTCGGACGCTCCTGGGCGAATGTTGTGATTGCTGCCAGAAGCATGATAGCTGATAAAAATAGTTTTTTCATAATGATATAATTTTGTTATTGTTGTATTTTGGAGGAGTTCTGGGAGTTCTGGGAGTTCTGGGAGAGCTGGGAGAGCTGGGAGAACTGGGAGAGCTGGGAGAACTGGGGAGTTTTGGGAGAACTTTGAATTCTCGGATTTCTCCGAGAACTCAAAGATTATCTTGTCAACGAGAACTTCAGACTCAGTCCGAAGTCCTGTGTCGTTGTCGGGTAACTGCTGCTCGATAGGAGCGGCGTGTTAGTCTGACGGTCGTAATAGAAACTCATTGTCAGAAGTCTCGATAGCGTGTAGTCGGCAGCAAACGAGAGCTTGAAAGCAGAGTTTCCGCTACTTGCCGCACTTGTCATCGATGCAATATCGCGACAGATAGCAGCCTGCTTGCGGAACGACAGGTCGAGTCTCAAGTTGAGATCGGTATTGAAACCGCTGCGGTTGTTTCTGCTGTTGTTGCTCTGATTCTTGTTCTGCTCTTGATTGTTGTTGCTATTCTTTTTGTTCTTCGAACTCTTCACCTTGCGACTCTTGTTGCCACCGCCAAAGAGACCGAAGAAATCAAAGTTGTTAATCTTGTATCCCATACCAACGACCCAGTCGTTGCTTGACGATTCATTAAGCTGAATGCTCGTCATGCTGAGACTGAGCACACGGGTCTTCCTGTATTCCAGTTTTGCCGTCAGGTTATTCTGGAAAGTCATGTCAACACCGAGCAGAGGCGAGAACGACTCGTTGATGCTCACGGTAGATACGTTGAACATGCTGCTTGGCGTAGGGTTACCGGTTGTAGCATCAGTTATAAATCCGAGTCCGTTCATATATTCCTGATATGTACTAAACGAACTGTAAGAGCCAACGGCATAGACACTCTTGTAAGAGTGATTGATATTGAAACTCTTGAAAACATCGCGGAACCACGGCAGTCTGCCCAGTCCGCTATATCTCACAGTCCAGTTAGGCAACAGTTTAGAAAGAGCCGGGAACAAGTCGAGCGACCCGCCTCCCATACTTGTATAAGTAGAGAGGAACGCCGGAATCATCACGTCAGCACTGTATTTGTTCACCGTACCGTTTTCCGGATTGAATGCCGTTCCGGCGAGAGTAGATCCTGCAGGGTAGGTTGCACCTGTGTATTGATTCTCAACCCTCTGTCGGAATCCTTCAAGCGAGTTGCAGAACTTCTCGAATGATGCCGAGTGGTATCCGTTGTTGGCGTCGCCCATGCTTTCGAAAGCCGTTCCCAGACTGATAGTCGTCATGGTAAACGTTCCGCTCTGTGTCGTCGGCATACCTTGATACATATACTGTATACTCTTTGCCGTAGTCTGCGTGCGACTTGCATTGAGGTCAATCTTCAGATCCTTAATAGGCTCTACAGTCATCCTCAGCTGCAAATCCTCCGTCTTGCTTGAAGTAGCCGGCGTTGCCACACTGTCAGCCATGAGCAGCCAGTTGCGCTCCGCACTCTTCGTAACGTAAGAGTCGTCGACCATTCCGAATGCAAATCCCAGTCCCGGAGCCATGATGCCCCCCGTGCGCTGTCCGAACACATTGCCCACTTCCGGCATGAATCCCGGCAGCGACAAGCCATACTGGTTACGATACGACAGATTCACGTTGCGTACCATCATCAATCCTCGAGCCACAACCTGCATAGTCTTGTACCAACTCTGGTTCTCGAGCGGTTCCTTAGCCGTTACGGTAAGTTTAATTGTAGTAGCCGTATCCACCTTCGACGTAATCTTAATCTTGTTGTTGTCCACCTTTTTATATTTAAGGTTAAACAACTTGCCGTCTTTGGTCTTCGCCATTACAATAAGCCTCTTACTGTTCTTGCCATGAGAAATAGTAATCGTGGTATCAGGCAATAGTTTTATTTCCCTTTCAAACGACTTCTTGTTCTTCGGCAGTTTTTTCTCGTCCTCAGTAGGTTTCTTCTTGCTGTCATTTTTCCTCGCAATCGTAGAGTTCTTCACTCTTGACGATACCGACGGACGCTTGTTAAACCTCTCGTTCGTCTTTTTCAGGAACGGCACGTGGTTGTAAAGTTTCTCCAAGTTGAGCGCACCGTTGATATTAAGCGTGCGGTTGTTGGCGATGACATTACCCAACGACTGTCCGTCCTCCTGAGTAGTACCTCGAGTCCAACTGTATGTTGCGTTGTAGTTCGCATCAGCATTAATCCAGTCGAAGATAGGTATGAGGTTTAGCGGAGCCTGATAAGACGCCGTGAAGTTCTGGTTATAGTCGAGCGGTCTTCCCATATGTTTGATACTCGTCCATACAGAGTCTTTCCATGCCGAATACTGGTCTGGATAACGACTCTTGTCGATAGGAGTATACGGTTCTTCAATCTCGGCATGAGTAGCACTGTTGAAGCTCATGTGCAGGTTCTTCGTCAGATCCCATCGGATAGAGAACTCCCTGTTCCACAGGAATTGTTCGCTGAAGGTCAGCGGCAATTCGTTGTTCTCCGTGCTCTCCATGTCGCGTTCCTGGAGTTCATAGTAGTTGCGCATGATATCCGTATTGAACGTAAGGTTCTGCGGTAGCCAGTTGAGACCGAATCGTTTCAATATGTCATACCATTTGCTTCGGCTCTTGATTTTCTTGAAAGGTTCAAAAGCCTTATACACCGGAGTGTAACTATAATTCATCGACCCGCGCCAGTTGTCCTCATTCTCGTAAATTGTAGTTTCGCCGCTCGTATGCCGGTGACTGTGACTGTAGCTGAACGAGAAGTTTGCCGGGTCATACGGCATCGGGTGTTTCTTCGTAGCAATTCCCACCTTCATGTTAGAGAGCGAGAAGTTCGTGTTCGTAGTCTTCGTCACGGCAATACTCTCGATAGAGTCGCGTTCATGTCCCTCCATCGCACTGAGAGCGTCGTCGAGTTTCATATCCGTATCGAGCGGATTGTATTTAGGGCGTGTTTCCTCTTTCGTTACGGAGTAGTATAGTGGGATAGACACCTTAGCCTTGTCGGGGAAGAATTTTCCCAGTTCGAAGTTTGTCGTAACACTATAAGTCTTGTAGTTGTCCTGGGCCCTTTGAGCCACTCCGTCCTCAAGTCCTCCGAAGCCCTCCGATACATACTTACCGGTAACATTCACGCTACCCACATCAGAGAGCTGCATGTTGAGGTTACCCTGTGCAGCCCAACCGCCGGAATTGTTGTATTCCTTTAGTCGCAGCTCGTTCACCCAGATTTCTCCCGATTTCTGTTCTGTGGCAAGGTTTCGGATACCGATAACCATTGTCCTTACCTCTCCGAGAGTAGGATTACCCACGATACTAATCTTGTTGTTCGGGTTCTCCTCGTCGTAAGCCGAATACGGGAAGGTGTATGAAGCCTGTCCGATGCTCTTCGCCTTGTTTCTTTCCTTCTTGAGAGTAGTGAAAACGCTCAGTGGTATATTGAGCATATTGTCCTCCGGCCATACCGCCTTGCAGTCGGCAGACGAATATCTGTCGTAATGTCCTGGTGCTGTAAGCTTCAGTGGAATCTCGTATTCATAATAGTTACTCTTGTAGTCAGAACCCAACCGGATGAAGAGAGCCAACTGGTTGTCCTGTAGGTTAGTCGTGTTCTGCTCGAAGGCATTGGCATGAACAAACATCTGCAACCGCTTATATTGTCTGAGGTCGAGGTTCGTGTTCTTGTAAACAGCCTTAGCCTCACCGTTCGACAGGTTAGTTACCTGAATGTCGAGAGCCTGTTCGTTAGCCTCCGTAAGCTGAGGCTGAGTAGGGTCTTGCTCCCTTCGGATTCCAGGAGGCAGGACGTAGTTAACCGGCACTCGGTCGTTGTTCTCCTCGATATTCACGGCGCTGACAGCCATCTTTCCCGACTCGCTGCCGGTAGAGAGCGACTGCTCGTATATTCTCCATTCGCCCCTTACGAGGTCGAGACTTCCGAAACGCATCACGATAGGCATCTGGAAGTTAGTCAGGAACATGCGCATGAAACGGATAGACGTAAAGTCGGTTATTCCGCCCACACGTCGCTCATAGTCGTCAACCGGAATACGGAACTGATACCACGTAACCGTCTCCGTCGTATCGTTGCGCAGTTTAACGGATGTTTCACGCTTGTCCACGATATAGTTCTGACCCACGACGAGATCCTGTGGACGAATGCTAACATGATACTGGAAATACTTCTCATATTCGTTCAGTGTGTAGTCCTGATTGATATCCTCCACATCAGGAGTCGTCTTATACGACGTGTCGTAGCTCTCGCTTCTCGAGTCGCTGTCAGGCGAGTTGCCTTGCGGGTTGTTAATACGCTTGTAGCGCTCCAGAATAGGAGTGCGGGCATTGTCGAAATCAGAACCGCGGAAATAGTGATAGTCGTCATTAGCCGGGTCAGCCATGATTGCCTCGAGGGCAGAACCGGTAACACGAGCCTGTGCGGCAGTGAGGAACTCCTGATAAGAGCCGAAAGTCTTCTCCTCCTCGTCGGTAAGTCCGTTGAAGCCCACATCCTGTTTAGCCCTTGCGCCAGATGAAGTGGCAAAGGCATAGGTTACGGTAGACTGCGTAGGAATCTTTCCCCACTGTGTAGTAGTAAAGCTGCTCGAACCGTCGACCGGCATACCGCTCTCGTAGAATTTCTTTCCGTCGCGCAACACATCCTCGCTGACTTCACCGAGGTTGATATAGAAATCACCGCCATACTGAGCGGCGTTAGGCTGCTGATTAGAATAGATAAACGGATCGAGCATCCAGAACTCGATATATTCGATATTCGCCGTTTCGAAATCGTTAGTGTCGAGACGTCGCATCATTCCGCCCCAATTGCTCTGAGGCGAAGGCAGCGTACCGTCGCTGTTTAGGTTCGGGTTGAAGTTATACGGACCTCTTTCCGAAGGATAATAAGCGAGGTTCAGTATAGGCAGCGTAGCCGTAGCTCCGTTGTAAGAACTCTGGTCGCGGTTAGGGAACAGCTCCCTGACATACACCTCTCTCACGTAATGGTTAGAGAGTTGGTGAAGGTCGCTCTTGATATGTCCAGGCGTCAGCGAACTGCTTCTTCTCGTGAACAGCGGGTCGATGTTATACCATGCCAAAAGAGCGCGCTCGTATCCGCTCTGCAGTGTGGCTTTATCGTTATAGTTGGGGAACATCGTAGGCACGCTCGATATTATCCATGCCGACGGAGTGCTCACGTCGATAGTGCTCTTCGTATTCTCGAAGTCGTCGAGATACGAGGCATTGTCTTGTGTGCCGCTTGCCTGTCCGGCGATGAGTTGTGCAAATTCTCCGGTAAACGAAATCTGCGACGGTTGCGTACAGTGCAGGAACGGAATCTTGTCGAGCAAATTAGTAAGCCATTGACTTTCCTTCTTCCAGTTGACATTCAGTCCCCATAGGGTATTGTTCAGCGGTTCGGAGCCCATCGACACCTTAGTCGTCAGCGCCTGTTCCGAGAGGTGCTGGAACGTACCGCTGAGCTGGAAGTTCTTAGAGAAGTCATACTCCCAGTTAAGTCCGAGCATCGTCTTGCGTTGCTGTGCATAGTCGGTATTACTTTCGAGCGATACGTTTACTGCAGTTCCGGCATCGATAATACTCTGGTTGAGGATTGTAACCTCTCCGGCAGAATAGTCCACGCTATAGTCGGAACCCTCCTGCAGAGTAACTCCTCCGGCAGTAACGACCACCGATCCCTGTGGCACGTTGTATGCGCCGAGCGATATCACGTTGGCAGAAGTACCGCGATACTGTCCCGTGAGTCGGAACTTATCCTTTTCGGCAATCTGCTTGGCGATAGTCTTTGTAGAATCGTAAAGTTCAGTATAACTGTATTTTGCAGCCTTCTCCGGTGATACGCCCTTGGCGATAAGAGCCTGGTAGAGATATTCTCCGAACGGTTCAGCCTCAGGGAAGAACACTCGTCCGTTGCTCACGGTATATCCCTCCACATAGTCGAAATATCCGTTGCTGTGTGCCTTGTTGTTATTATCCAGTCGGTCAGCTCCGAGAAGCTTAATCATCGTCTGGTCTTTCACCTGCTGTTCCGGTATATACGAGAGATAGACGCCGGTAGTATCGCTTTGGTATTTCACGTCGAGTCGGAACTTGTCCTTTTCTACCGAAGATGCGAGATAATACACGTTCTTCATCATCAGGTCCCAGTTGCCTTGGTTCGGGTTGTTGCTGGTATTCTTCAGCGACTTTACGAACAGTGCCTTTTGCACATCCTGCTGGTCGGATGCGAACTCACCCACCTGATAAGTCTGTCCGCCGGCAGTATATTCGTATGCTATGGCAAGCACCTGGTCGGTTTGCAGCGTAGACTTCAGCGAGATATATCCGAGAGCCTGGTTCACGGTATATTCCGAAGAATTGAGCAGACGTGCGCTCTGCAGCTTCTCGTAGTCGGCACCTCCCACGAACCCGGGAATCCCGTCGAGCACGGTACTCGTCTGGTCGATGTCCCTCGCCGCAGCATAAGAGTTTACCATCTCGGAGTATTCGCTGTTGGCATTGTTCGACGGCACGGGCAGTCCGGTGAGTCCCCACATCGGGTTGCTCACCTTGGTGTTCTCTCCGAGGTCGGTAAGAGCTATGATGTTTCGGGTATTCGTTGTCGTCCCCTGTTTGTTCGTTACCCAAACCTCCACGCGGTTGATGGTAATGCCCGTGGTTAGGTTTGGCAGCGTCTTCATTGCAGCATCATATTTGTTGCGGAAATACTGCGAGAGGAAGAAGTGGCGGTTGTCCTCATAGTCTGTGGCGTCAATCTCAAACGGTGTGAGCTGCACTCCGCCTTTCGACGAAACGCTTTTGCTCGCCGACTTCTTCTGCGAAACGACGGTTTGCAGTTTCAGCTTGCCGAACTGCATGTCGGTTCGTATACCGAAGAGCGACGACGCTCCTTTCACGAGCGATGAGTTGCTCGGGAATGACACATTTCCTGCCTCCACCAGCTTTATTATCTCGTCCTCCTTGCCTTCGTATTTAAGTTTCAGGTTCTGCGAGTCGAAGTCAAACGTAGCGTCGGTGTTGTAGTTGAGGTTCATGTTCACCTTGTCGCCCACCTTTCCGTTCACGTTCAGGTTAATCTTCTCATCGAAGTTCATCGTCGTCGTGTTACGGTTTCGGATAGGCAGCGACGGGTTGTCGATTTCCTTCATCGTAGCTCCGAGCTTCAGCTCCGCCGTACCCTGGGTTTTGATGCGCACACCACCGGGACCGAAGATTTTCTCAGCCGGTCCGAGGTCGAAATGCATGTCGGAGAACGAGAACTTGTCTTTTCCCTTCTCCTTCACAATCTCATCGTTCTTAGAGCGGAAGAAGGCGTTCATCTCCTGTCGTTCGCTCCATTTGCGGTATTCGTCGGGTGTCATCATCACCGGTGTAGAAAGGTATCCTCCGCCCATTTTCGAACCGAGGAAATATCTGTTCAGCGTGTCGTTGTATACCACCTCCTGCTTGATATTGTCAGGCATAGAGAGGTCGGCAGTACGCTTTTCTGTGTCTTCAGCCGTAATAGGAACGGTGCGCTGCACCTTCCATTTCGGGTGCAACAGCGAGTCGGGAATGGAGTCGTCCTCGATTACGAGAGCCGAGAGTCCGGATTTCCCCTTGCCTATGGTATCAGCGTTCGCCTTCGTTCCTTTGTCAGCCTTGTTGGCGGCGCCCTGCCTCTGTCGGCGTACGGAGAGGCGCGTGCGGTCGTCTTGCAACTGCGGCAACACGTTGAAGGCGAGCATGTTGATGCTCACCAGTGCAATGAAGAATATAGTAAGTTCCTTTAAATTTTTCATCTATTATTTAATCTGTTTCAGGGCAAGTTTTACAACCTGTTCTACTGGCAGTTCCGGACTGTCCTTTAGAATTGCCGAAACGACTTTAGCTGATGGTGCCGGAGCGAAACCGAGCATGGTGAGTGCTCCGATAGCCTCGTCGTGAACCTCCTTGTTTACGGCTGCAACCTGTGCCGTTGCTCCGCCGATGCTGATTTCCCCGCCAAAGTCGGCAGTGGCAATCTTGTCTTTCAGATCCACGATGATACGCTGTGCCGTGCGCAGTCCGATACCCTTCACGGTCTTCAGCAGTTTTTCGTTGCCCGTAGAAATAACGTTACACAATTCTGCCGGCGAGAGTGCCGAGAGAATCATCCTCGCCGTATTGGCTCCGACTCCGGATACACTGATGAGCAGTGTGAACATCTCCCGCTCTTGTCTGGATGAGAATCCGAACAGAGCGTAGGCGTCCTCTCTGATGCTTTCAAAAACATACAGTTTCACTTCCTTCTTCGTCTGTATGTTACTATAAGTGTTGAGCGAGATATTCATGCCGTAGCCCACGCCGTGTGCTTCAACAACAGCGTATGCCGGTGTAACTTCAGCAAGCTCGCCCTTTATGTATTCAATCATAAAGTAGAAATAATTTGGTGTATATACATTATATTTAACGCAGGTTATATATATATATTGTGTAAAGGGGATTTTTTTTGTTTCTCCGGCATGATGGCGATGATGAAATTTTGTGTTATAGAGTTTCCGTAACTTCTTTAGCCTGCATAATTCACTGAATGACATAATACAAATTATCCTATGAAATATACACGTTTATAAAAAAAACTTTTTTTGGTCATTTTACCCTCACACCCTCACTAACGCCCCTGAAAGTCCCTGTTTATCGTACTTCCGAGGTGTGAGGGATAGTGTGAGGGGTCGATGTTTATCCCTCACACTTTCAACACGGGGACGCTACCTTTTTTTTGAACAATTATACAAGCAACGATAATGAACTGACAAGTTTTTTAGTAAGTAAGGCTCATCCGATATTTGAAGTGATGATTAGTATCTCCCACAGATATCACAGATGACACGGATTTTTATGTCTAAATACAGGCTATGCCCACAGATTTAGTGTTGCTGGCTTTGCCGCAATATTACACAGATGAGAGCTGATTTATATAGAATTTATCATAGAATCTGTGTAAATCAAGCCACGAAGTAGGCGACCCTACATCTGTGGCATTGATAGAATGTCCGCATGGAAAATCAATCTGTGATAATCTGTGCAATCTGTGGGAGAGAAAGATATCACTCCATATTCCGGAAGAACCGTAAGTAATTTATTTAATGTAAAGTAATATAGTAAGTAGCTATTCACAATTAGTTTATACAAACAACAAAACATTTATATTTAAAACAACCTTTACAACATATACAACCCAAACAACTTCAACCTGTACGGTTTGAAATCATAGTAGGTGCGGTGTCTCACCGCACAATGAGGAATGTTATCAAGCATTTTATCAACTCTAAATAGTCATAATGTACTTGCTACTGTGCGGTGAGACACCGCACCTACTACCTTGAACATCATTTATTGATAATAAGAACTATCATTTCTAACAGTACAGCTCGAATAATTTTGACTCGTTACTTATTTAATCAAGAAACTGTCAAGTAAATCCAGTAAACGTCATAAAGCTATCATTTGGTATCGGTGCATCTATGCTGCACCAAAAGTGCAAGATAGATGCACCTTTGGTGCCACCACTATTTATGGCTTCCTTTAACATGTATAATTCATGTGATAATTTTGCGAAGCACAATATCCAAAATCAGGAGCCTGTGAGAATTCTCCTGTACGCCCCATTTTACAGCGTATTCCTCTTGCGACCCTGCATAATTTAATTCCGCCAACGGGTTTTTACTTACAAAAACGGTGCAAGGAACACGGGGAGGAATAATGTCTGTCCGTCGTGGTGAGTGTCTTTGGTGTAGAGCACATAGCGTGAGGATATCCGTGATGAAAACTTCTGGCAGAAGGCATCGAGCGAGGCATGGCGTTTATAGCCGGATGATTTTACCTCTATGGGGCACATCTTGTTGCCGCGCGACAGAAGAAAGTCTATCTCGTAGTTGTGCTTGCCTGTTTCAGTAGGGAATGTATAATAGTACAGTTTGTCGCCGGCTGCTGTCAACATCTGGGCAACTATATTCTCATATACATATCCAAGATTGGCATCGAGTTTGTCGCTCATCAGTTTCTGATAAATCACATTCTCTGTAAATGCCTTGTCCTTGAATGCAAGCGTAACAAACAGTCCTGTATCTCCTACAAAAATCTTATATCTGTTGATGTCCATATTCAGCGACATGCCTACTCCTGGATCATTGGCATGATAGGCAATGTTTACTGTCATTGACTCACGCAGTTCTGATATCAACTGCATGAGTTTTTCATTATCGGTTTTTCTGTCAACAACACTATAAGCCTGAAACCTTGAAGCATTGCCGGCAAGTTGCGACGGTATTGCATCAAAAAGCATCGAAAGGCGTCCGGTAGAATCTATCTTGTGGAAATCATCCTCATAAAGGTTGATAATGTTACGTTTCACACGGTCCACCTCCTCAAGATTGTTGCTTTCCAAATATTCGTTTACCGCCTGAGGCATACCGCCCACGGCTATATATATACGGAAGTCTCTCATCATCTTCCTTATCGCGGCATCACCTGCCGAGAGCTTCTTCTCGTACATCGTTTTCAACAAGGCAAATGAATTGTCGCCTATTGCCCATTTGAATTCCTCATAATCCATAGGATACATATAAAGTTTCTCTTCTTCGCTTGGAATAAGAATATCCTTGACATTTTTCTTTACGGAAATAAAAGAACCAGTTTCGATATAGTCATAACGGCTGTCGGCGACAAGATGTTTTATTGCTTGTCGAGCTTTGGGGCATTTCTGAACTTCATCAAATATTATCAAAGAATCTCTCTCTTTAAGCGGAACTCCCATGCGGAACTGTAGCTGAAGAAAGAAATAATCAAGTTCGTCGATATGGTCAAACAGTTCTATTATATCTTTGCTGGCGATTGAAAAGTCTATCAAAATATATGAAGAGTATTCTGCCTCGGCAAATTGCTTTACAAGTGTCGATTTACCAACACGACGTGCTCCTTCTATCATTATTGCCGTTTTTCCCTGTCTGACGTTCTTCCAATCAAGAAGCTTTTGATACAGTTTACGTTTGAATATCCTCATAATCATCTATTCTTAATACTTAAAATTTGTCACAAATATACGTATTTCTATTGTTTCCTCAAAATCTTTTCCATTAAAATCCCGAATATTCTCATAATCTTTTTAGCCAGAATCCCGAATATTCTCAAAATGTTTGCCGTATTCAGACATAGGAAACAGCTGTATTCAGGATAAAATGCAGACTGCAGAAAAATAAAATCAGTATGCCAAATGCCGTATAAAGCAAAAATTTAATACTTTTGTACGGAAATAACAAATAATGCTTTAATATGAAAGACAAAAACGAATATAAGGAGGAATTCATTTCTCTCCTTAAATCTACCGGCAGAGAAGGCGTGGACGACGTGATAGAGGAAATCGACAAACTTGGGTTCTTTACCGCTCCGGCATCTGCCGGACACCACCTCAATACGGAGGGCGGACTCGTAATCCATTCGCTGAACACCTGTAAGGCGGCGCTCGCCATCTGGGAGGCAATGAAACCGCTGGAGCCGTCGCTCGAGTCGGAGATTAAACGCGAGAGCATCATCATAGCATCGCTGCTGCATGATGTGTGTAAGGCGGATATCTACAAGCGCTCGGTGAAGAAACGCAAGAATAAACTGGGGCAGTGGGAGGACTGCGAGGGATACAAAGTGTCGTATAAGGATTTCCCGATGGGACACGGAGAGAAGTCGCTCGTCGTTGTTCTGCTCAGCGGACTGGAGCTTTACGACGACGAGATGCTCGCCATACGCTGGCACATGGGAGCGTGGGGAGTGAACCAAAACAGTTTTGAGGATGTGCGCAACTTCGATACCGCTCAGAAACTTTATCCTCTCGTGGCTATCGTGCATGCTGCCGACTGCATGGCGGCTAACGTGATGGAGAGGACTGGCGAGGAAATTGACGAGATGTAGTAAATAGCAATTACAGGCGCTTTAACTGCCGTTAAAAGTGCTGTTGTAAAATAAAAATCCTTCACCGCATGTTGTTAAATATAAGATATTTACAAGCGCGGTGAAGGATTTTTGATTTCTATGATATGCAGTTTAAAGTCCGTTTCTTAATATAGTTCTCGCCTTCGGCAGTAGCTTTCAGATTCGAAAGCGTATCACCAATCTCGCCGCCTTCAAGATATTTAAACCACATCTTGGCATGCGTAATTGCGATGTCGGCTTTTAAAACTAAAAAATGATGCTAAAACTTGTCTCTTGATGGCAAATATACTACCTTTGTATTTGAAAAATATAATACTGTGTAGACTATGAATAGATATTTGTTGCCGTCGCTTATGCTGTTATGCGGAATGCCGTTAACTGGACATGCTGCATTGGAGGGGAAACAGACTACCTCTATGGTTGGCGACAGCGGAACTGACATTGTGGCGAAACTGAGACATGTGGATATATCACGACTCGGAAAGTTGACAACCGATGAGCGCTCATGCCTTAGCTTCCTGTATGAATATATGCCACTGGCTGATCTTACCGACTATTCTTCTGCTTTTTTTCTGAAGAATGTAAGGATGAGTTTTAAGGCGCGAGAGGAAATGCCATGGGGAAAGAATGTTCCGGAGATTTTATTCCGGCATTTCGTTTTGCCGGTGAGGGTGAACAATGAGAATCTGGATGACTCCCGCAGTGTGTTCTATAGCGAACTGAAAGACCGCGTGAAGAATCTTCCGATGAAGGAGGCAATACTGGAGGTGAACCACTGGTGTCATGAGAAGGTTACCTATCGACCGTCTGACGGCAGAACTTCGGCACCGCTCGCTACCGTGCGCTCGGCTTACGGCAGATGTGGCGAACAGAGTACCTTTACTGTCGCAGCACTCCGTAGCGTCGGTATTCCGGCACGCCAGGTGTATACGCCGCGATGGGCTCATACCGACGACAATCATGCCTGGGTGGAGGCCTGGGCTGACGGAAAGTGGTATTTCCTCGGGGCGTGTGAACCGGAACCGGTGCTCAACCTCGGGTGGTTTAACGCTCCGGCATCAAGGGCTATGCTGATGCACACAAAGGCTTTCGGCGACTACCGGGGACCGGAGGAGGTGGTGTTGCGCACTTCAAACTATACGGAGATAAACCTTATCGGAAACTATGGGGAGACGGCACGTGTAGACTTCTCGGTGGTCGACGACAGTGGAATGCCTGTGAAGGGAGCAAAGGTGGATTTCAGGATATATAACTATGCAGAGTTTTGTCCTGTGGTTACCAAGTATACGGACGAAAATGGCTCCACTTTCCTTACGGCTGGTAAGGGCGACATGATGGCATGGGCTTCGATGAACGGGAGATACGGATTCAGAAAGGTATCGTTCGGTAAAGACCGGAACGTGGTGTTGCGCCTCGATCATGATGCTTCATCTGTAGGAAATGGAGTGGTATGGCGCGACTCGTTTGATATCGTGCCGCCTGAGGAAAAGCCAAACTTACCTTATGTATCGGTAGAACAGCGTGCAGAGAATAATGTGCGCTTTGCAAAAGAGGATTCCATACGACATGCTTATCTTGCCACCTTCTATAATGAAAAAACTGCCGTTGAGACCCTCAAGAAAAATGGTATAGGGGGTGAGGATTTGGAGAAATTCGCACAACTGCTCGTAAAGTCGCAAGGCAATCATAAGACAATACTTGGTTTTATCATTAATCACAAGGACAACGCAAAACGGACTTTGGATTTGCTCTCGTCGCTATCCGACAAGGATTTGCGGGATATGCCGATGGAAATTCTCGAGGATAACTTTACGGCGCAGAGTGGTCAACTGTGTCCGCGTGTGGAGAATGAGATGATTATCCACCCGTTTAAGCATTTCTTTGAAAAGGCATTCAGCAAGAAGCAAGCTGATGGCTTTAGAAGAAATCCCGCATCGCTCGTGGAATGGATAAAGAAGAATATAAGCATTAACCCCGACAAAAAGGCTCTGATGATTGCCCAGACTCCTGTGGGAGTGTGGAACAGTAGGGTTACGGACCGCCGCTCGCGCAAGATCTTCTTTGTAGATGTGGCTCGCAGTCTTGATATTGAGGCTCGTGTGGATGCCGTTACCCAAAAGGCGCAATACTGGCAAAACGGGACATGGATTGATGTTGATTTCGACGGAGCTGTGCAGAAGGCATCCGAAAAGGGACGCCTGCTGATTGCATATCATGGAAACGGCATTATCGATGATCCTAAATACTACAGCCATTTCTCGCTGACGCGCATTAATGCCGACGGTACGACTACGTTGCTTGAATATCCGGAGGATGGTGTGACATGGAGTAACACGTTTAAGGATGGTGTGGAACTCGACGTGGGACAGTATGCTCTCGTCAGCGGTACTCGTCTGGAAAGTGGCGGAGTGATGGCGGCGATGCAGATATTTAATGTGGAAAAAGGGAAGACTACGGATGTTGAGATGCAACTGAGAACTTCTCCGACTGCCGTTACCGTAATCGGGAACTTTGATTCGGAATCTAAATTCCAAAAGCTCGACGGAATGGAGGTTAGTATTCTGTCGCAGACCGGACGCGGATATTTCATTACAGGACTTATTGGGGTAGGACAGGAACCTACTAATCATGCTCTGAAGGATATTGCAAAGGTTAGCGCTGCTTTTGACAAATGGAAACGACCGATTCTTATTCTCTTTGAGGATGAGGCTGCCGCAAAGAAGTTTAATGCAGCTGAATTCCCCGGACTGCCTAAGAATATTATATTTGGTATTGATAAGGGGGGGACGATAAGGAAGCAGATCGCTGATAATATGAAACTTTCGCATCCGGAGCTTTCGCCGATATTTATTATCTCTGATACTTTCAATAGGGTAGTGTATAAGTCGCAAGGCTATACCATCGGACTTGGTGAGCAGATGGAGATGATTGTAAATAAGCTGTAATTTATAAAAGGAAAAACAGACTTTGCAACGATTTATATGCAAAGTCTGTTTTTTTATAAAGTAGGCGAAGTGTCTGCAAAAAGAGATTATTCCAAATCAACTACCGTTATTCCGGCTCCGCCAAACTGCACATGCTCGTCTTTGTATGATTTTACGGCAGGTACCGTGGCAAGATACTGGCGGATGAGCTGGCGCAGGATTCCCGTGCCGGTGCCATGGAGAATGCGCACTCTCGACATGCCGACCAGTGTGGCGTCGTCGATGAAATACATCACGGCGTTTAGTGCCTCTTCGCCGCGCATGCCTCTCACGTCGAGGTCTTGCTTGAAGTTCAGCTTCTTCGAGTCTATCGTCTCGCGGGTCTGCCGACCTACGGTCATGTACGGGCGCGGCTCCTCTTTCTTTGGCGGTATCGCCGGTTCCAGCTTCTTCAATGCCGTGGTGGAGCGCAGGTCGCCAAAGATTACTGTGGCGTTCTTGCCCTGGATGCTCTCTATCTTTCCCACGGTGGTCGTTCCCTTTATCCTCACCGTGTCGCCCACCTTGAGTGGGGAGTGGGGAGCGGGAAGTGTGGAGCTCGGATTGGTATCCATCCCCTCCCCCTTGGGGGAGCCGGAGGGGGCTTGAGCTTCCTTGTTTTTCTTCTTCTTATTCTCCTTCCTCCTCAGAATCTGTGCCATCTTACGGGCAATCTTGTCGTCTTCAGCCTGTTTGTCGATATCGGCAATGCCCTCCTTGAAATCCTTGAGGCTTTCGCGCAGCTTCTTCGTTTCCTCCTTCTCAGCCTGTTTCTCGCGAATCTCTCGGATTACGTTTTCAATCTTCTTGTTGCTCTCCTTGAAAAGTTCCTCGGCACGTTCCTTAGCCTTGGCGAGAACCTCCTTGCGAGTTTTGTTCAAGTCTGACAGCTCCGACTCATATTTGCTGATAGTCTGCTCCATCTGCTTCTCGCGCTGGTGTATAGTCTGTCGTTTGCTCTCCCAATAGCGCTTGTCGCGAACGATATCCTGCAGATATTTGTCGCTCTGGATATAGTCGGAGCCCACAATCTCGCTGGCGTCATGGATAACCTGCTCTGGCAGTCCTATCTTTCGGGCAATCTCTATGGCAAACGAACTTCCCGGCTGTCCAATCTGCAGTTGGAACAGGGCTTGCATCTTGTGGCGGTCGTAGAGCATGGCACCGTTCACCACTCCTTCATGACTGTCGGCAAAATGCTTTAGGTTTTGATAGTGGGTGGTAATCACGCCGTATGCCTTCTTGATGCAGAACTGTTTCAGCACCGCCTCGGCAATGGCGCCGCCAATCTGCGGCTCGGTGCCGGTGCCAAACTCGTCGATAAGAATCAGCGTGCGGTCGTTGGCACTCTTCATCATATTCTTCATGTTCGTAAGATGGCTCGAATATGTACTCAAGTCATCCTCGATACTCTGTTCATCACCAATATCGATAAGGATATTCTGGAAAATTCCCGTTTGCGAACGCTCACTCATCGGCACCGACAGTCCGCACTGGAGCATATACTGCACCAGTCCTACGGTTTTCAAGCACACCGACTTTCCGCCGGCGTTAGGACCGGAGATGATAAGCATCCTCTTGTTCCTCGTCAGCGTAATCTCCAGCGGCACCACCTTCTTGCCCTGTTTCTCGAGCGACAGGCGGAGTAGGGGATGAGAAGCCTCAATCCAGTCGATCATCGGGTATTTGCCAACTTCAGGTTCGATACCGCCAATCAACTTTGCCAGTTCTGCCTTTGCGCGAATCATGTCCACCTGGGCAAGCAACTTGTAGGAGTCGAGAATCTGTGGCACGTGTGGACGGATTATCTTTGCAATCTCCGTGAGTATGCGGATAATCTCCCGTCGCTCCTCAGCCTCCAGTTCCCTAACGCGGTTGTTAGCCTCCACCACTTCCGTAGGTTCGATGAAGAGCGTCTTTCCCGAAGCCGACTCGTCGTGCACGATACCCTTAATCTTTCGCTTCATCGTGGGTACGACAGGAATCACGAGTCTGCCGTCGCGCATCGCCGGCGTTACATCCTTCTCTATGAGTCCCTCGCTCTGAGCCGAGCGCAGTATGCTATATAAGGTACGCGAGATGCTGCCCTCCGTCTTGGCAAGTTCGCGGCGGATATTGTTAAGTTCCGGAGATGCCGTGTCGCGTATCTTTCCGAATTTATCCAGAATTTGGTCTATGCGTTGCAAAATCTGTGGGTAAGTCATCACCCCGTCGGCAAGTTCATGCAGGGCAGGGTAGGGGTACACCGGTTCCCTCTGCCATCCGTCCTGAGGCACGGTGGCATTGTCTTCGTCGCTGCGGTTCAGATAATTCACGATGTCGCAGATTGTGCCCATAGAGCGGCGCAAGTCGAAAAGCTCGTCCTCCTCCATATGCGTTCCCTCAAGCCGAAGCCTTGCCACCGACTGTCTCACGTCGAAGAAATAATTGAGTGGAAACTCCTCAGCTTCCTCCTGCAAACGGCGGAATTCCCTCACCCTTGCGAGCTGTGTATTTATAGCCTTCATATTGTCCATAAAGGCAATTTTGTCCACCTCTTCCTTGCCGAGAGTACTTAGGCACCGTTCGCGCAGAAGTGTTCTTATTTCGTTGAAACCAATCTTGTTTTCGAATGTTTTAGGATAAATCATGGTGCAAAATTAGCAAAAATCATTTTTTTTAGAAAAAAAGTTGGCGAAAAATTTGCAAGTTTAAATAAAACTCCCTACCTTTGCACTCGCTTTAAGATACTAAGCTAAGTTCTTCAAGTTTGGAGAGATGGCAGAGTGGTCGAATGCACCGGTCTTGAAAACCGGCGTACTGAGAGGTACCGGGGGTTCGAATCCCTCTCTCTCCGCCAAAGTCAGCGTAACGAGTTGTAAAACAACAAGTT
>DCBP01000024.1:13316-17856 GCA_002314055.1 Prevotella sp. UBA1104 | reverse complement strand
TGAAGTTTCTGATTTAGTTCTTCTTCCCCTCCCCCGCCTCCCCTTGTCAGGGGCGGAGCAGTTACTCTTTCTGCTAAAAGCTTAAATGTTTACGGGTAAAATTAGTAATGATACAGATTTTTGTAATGACAAATATGTAAGTTTATGACATTTAAAGGTAACTGCTCCGCCCCCGGAGGGGGAGGCGGGGGAGGGGAAGATTATAAACCCGAAACTTGAATAAGTAAATGTTCAAAAATAAATTTATAAATCAAATGAAATATATAAACAACAATAGACAACATTGTCTTCTATTGTCTCTATTGTCGTTTATATTAAATTAATTCTGATTAGTTACTTATAAGAATATGCATATTGTCAAAACTTTCAGATTATTTCGCAAATAATTATGCTTGCCTATTGCGAAAACAAGTATCTTTGCCAACAGAAATTTAATACAAAAAACATAAATGGAAAATAACAGATATTTCTTTGCCGTGGACCTGGGCGCCACAAGCGGAAGAACAATTATCGGTACTCTTGCCGACGGCAAGATTCAACTCGACGAACTTACAAGATTCGAGAATAATCTCATAGAAACAGGCGGACACTTCTATTGGGACATCTTTGCTCTGTATAACGAGATTATCAAAGGACTGAAACTCGTTGCAAAAAGAGATATCCCTATTGTCAGCATCGGTATCGACACCTGGGGAGTTGACTTCGTATGCATCGGTGAAGACAATGCCATACTCCGAAATCCTATCGCCTACCGCGATCCGTTCACCTTCGAGGCTATGGACGAATATTTCGAAAAATGTATAGACAAGAAGACGGTATATAATAAGACTGGAATTCAGTTTATGAACTTCAATTCCCTCTTCCAGCTCTATGCTATGAGACGCGAAAACAATGTTGCTCTCAATAATGCCAAGAAAATTCTGTTCGTCCCGGATGCCCTCTCATGGATGCTCACGGGGAAGGATGTTTGCGAATATACTATCGCTTCTACAAGTCAGATGCTCGACCCAAGGACAAAGGACCTCGACAAGGAGCTTATAGAAAGCGTAGGACTGACCCGCGACAAATTCGGAATAATGGTTAACCCCGGTACATGTATCGGCACTCTAACCAAAGAAGTGCAGGAGATGACCGGACTCGGTGCGATACCTGTCATTGCCGTAGCCGGACACGACACGGGTAGTGCCGTTGCCGCCGTTCCGGCAAAGGATGAGCGTTTTGCTTATTTGAGCAGTGGAACATGGAGTCTGATGGGTATCGAAACTCAGGATGCTATCATCAACGACTTGAGTTACGAACGCAACTTCACCAACGAAGGCGGCATAGAGGGAACCACACGCTTTCTGAAGAATATCTGCGGCATGTGGCTTTTGGAACGCTGCCGCAAGGAATGGGGCGAAGACGCTCCAAGAGACTACTCCGTGTTGCTTGCCGAAACGATGAAGACAAAACCGTTCCAGAGCATCATCAACCCCGACGACAAGATGTTTGCCAACCCTGTGAACATGCAGGAGGCTATCAAGTCTTACTGTAAGGAAACGGGACAGCATGTTCCTGAGGGATATGCCGAGATTTGCCGCTGCATCTTCGAAAGTCTTGCCTTGCGCTACCGTCAGGTGTTCGGATATCTCACGGAAATGGCTTCTTTCCCTATCAACACTCTGCATATCATCGGCGGAGGCTCACTCAACAAATACCTTAACCAGTTTACGGCTAACGCCACTGGCGTTGAGGTTCTTGCCGGTCCTCAGGAGTGCACTGCTCTCGGCAATATCATGATGCAGGCTAAATCAGCTGGCGATGTCGACGGCATCTTCGACATGCGCCACATCATCGCCGACAGCGTCATCATGAAGCGCTTTGAGCCTCAGGACAAGCAGCAATGGGACGAGGCTTACGACAGGTATCTGGAAATTCTAAAAATTAGGAATTAGGAAAGAGGAATTAGGAATTATTACTCTCAGAACTTCCAGTCCTCCCAGTCCTCCCATTTCTCCCATCAAAAATTAACAACAACAAAATAAAACCTAAAGGAAAATGAAAACAGATCAAATCACTAAAGCCTACGAAATGGCTAAAGAGCGCTACGCCGCTCTTGGTATCGATACAGATAAGGCTATCGAGACTCTCGAGAAAACCCCTATATCTCTCCACTGCTGGCAGGCAGACGACGTTGTCGGCTTTGAGCGCAACGTGGCAGCATCTGGCGGTATTCAGACCACCGGTAACTATCCTGGAAAGGCTCGCAATATCGATGAGCTGCGCCAAGATATTGATAAGGTGAAATCTCTGCTCGCCGGAACTTTCCGCTTGAACCTGCACGAGACTTACGGAGAATTCGGTGGACAGTTTGTTGACCGCGACCAGGTTGAGGTGAAACACTTCGAGGGCTGGATGCAGTGGGCAAAGGAGCATAACCTGAAACTCGACTTCAACTCTACTTCTTTCTCTCACCCTAAGAGCGGAAACCTTACTCTTGCAAATCCTGACAAGGAGATCCGTGATTTCTGGATTGAGCATACAAAGCGTTGCCGCCGCATCGCCGATGCTATGGGTAAGTTCCAGAACGACCCTTGTATCATGAACATCTGGGTTCACGACGGAAGCAAGGACCTGACGGTGGAGAAACTGCGCTACCGCGAAATCCTGAAGAACAGTCTCGACGAGATTCTCGCTGAGGAACTGCCGGGAATGAAGTCTTGTCTCGAGGCTAAGCTGTTTGGTATCGGACTCGAGGCTTACACCGTTGGTTCTAACTATTTCTATACTGGCTACTGCGCTAAGAACAACGTGATGTACACTCTCGACACCGGTCACTATGAGCCTACAGAGAATGTTTCTGACGCTATCTCTGCACTGTTGCTCTATGTTCCGGAGCTGATGCTCCACGTTTCCCGTCCAATGCACTGGGATTCTGACCACGTTACACTCTTCGACGACAACACCCGCAACCTCTTCTCTGAGATTGTACGCGCCAACGCTCTCGACCGTGCCCATATCGGTCTCGACTACTTCGACGCTTCTATCAACCGTATCGGTGCATACATCATCGGCGTGCGTGCCGCTCAGAAGTCATTGCTCTCTGCATTGCTCGAGCCTACGGCTATTCTGCGCAAGTATGAGGACGAGGGCAAGCTGTTCCAGCGTCTCGCTTTGCTCGAAGAGGCTAAGACTCTGCCTTTCGGTGCCGTTTACGACTATTTCAACATGAAAAACAACGTGCCTGTTGGCGAGGAGTACTTCGCCGATGTGGAGAAATACGAAAACGAGGTTCTGTCTAAGAGATAATTTTCTGGATTAGAGATTAAAGAATAGGGATTAGGGATTATTTGTTCTGCTCAACACAAAAATCCCTTAATCCCTTTTTCCTTTTGTAACACAAATAATCTCTATTCCATAAACCATCAACTCTAATCAATCATTATGGAAATTCTTATCGGATTACTTATTATCGCCGTCGGCGCATTTTGCCAGTCGAGCTGCTATGTGCCTATCAACAAAATAAAGAACTGGAGCTGGGAGTCTTACTGGCTGGTGCAGGGTGTATTTGCCTGGATTGTATTCCCGTTGCTCGGCGCATTGCTCGCCGTACCGGAAGGTCATTCGCTGACTGAACTGTTTGCCGGGGCTAACGGTTTCAACCTGTGGATGACGGTACTCTTCGGAGCTTTGTGGGGAGTCGGCGGACTGACCTTCGGCTTGTCCATGCGCTACCTCGGAGTGGCTCTCGGACAGAGTATTGCTCTCGGAACATGTGCCGGACTCGGAACTATCATGGGACCTGTTCTGCTCAATATCTTCTTCCCGGAAGAGGACGCACTCAGCCGCCTTACGTTTGCCGTAATCCTTGGCGTCGTGGTTACTCTCGCCGGTATCGCCATCATCGGAGTGGCTGGTTCCATGAAGTCGGCATCACTCTCGGAAGAGGAGAAAAAGGCTGCGGTAAAGGACTTCAACTTTCCTAAAGGTCTTGCCATCGCATTGCTCGCCGGCTTTATGAGCGGATGCTTCAACGTAGGACTTGAGTTCGGAAAGGATATCAACTTCGGCGACTTGACTCCTGATATGTACAAGACGCTCCCTGCCACACTTCTCGTCACCCTCGGAGGTTTCGCCACAAATGCCGTTTACTGCTTCTACCAGAACAAGCGGAACTGCACATGGGGCGACTACAAGAAAGGCAACGTATGGATAAACAACTTGCTGTTTTGCGCCCTCGCCGGCGGACTGTGGTACAGTCAGTTCTTCGGTTTGTCGTTGGGAAAAGGATTCCTCACCGAGTCGCCAACGCTGATGACCCTGTCGTTCTGCATTCTCATGGCACTCAACGTAGTTTTCTCCAATGTATGGGGCATCATCTTGAAGGAATGGAAAGGATGTTCACAGAAAACTATTGCCGTGCTTATCCTCGGAATAATAGTTTTGATAATCTCTTCATTCCTCCCACAGCTGATTTAGAAATTCTCGGAGTTCTCGGAGCCATCCGAAAACTCCGAGTTCTCCCAAATTCCCCAGCTCTCCCAATCTCCCAGCTCTCCCA
>DCBP01000024.1:12082-13197 GCA_002314055.1 Prevotella sp. UBA1104 | reverse complement strand
TTTTATTACTAAACGACAAATATTTCCCTCTTTTAGTAAAAAAAGATTAATCAAACTCATATCCCAATTACTTTTTTATCACAAATCATATTGGTTTATCAAAAAAGATGTAATTTTGCAAACCGCAAAGAACATTACTAAAATAAATAAACACCAATAAAGGATTATGAAAAAGATTAGAGCAGCCGTTGTTGGATATGGCAACATCGGACACTATGCAGTTCAGGCTCTTGAAACTGCACCTGATTTTGAAATCGCAGGTATCGTACGCCGCAACGGCGCTGAGAACAAGCCGGCAGAACTGGCACAGTATGATGTAGTAAAAGACATTACTGAGCTGAAAGACGTTGACGTGGCTATTCTCGCCACTCCTACACGCAGCTGTGAGGAATATGCAAAGAAGATTCTTGCCCTCGGCATCAACACCGTCGACAGCTTCGATATCCACACAAGTATCCTCGACTATCGCGCTGCCCTCATGCAGGAGTGTAAGGACAATAATGCCGTTGCCGTTATCGCCGCCGGATGGGATCCGGGATCTGACTCTATCGTGCGCACTCTGATGCAGAGCCTCGCACCTAAAGGTCTCTCTTATACTAACTTCGGACCGGGTATGTCTATGGGACACAGCGTCTGCGTTCGTTCAAAAGAGGGCGTGAAGAACGCTCTGTCTATGACTATTCCAAAGGGCGAGGGACTTCACCGCCGCATGGTATACGTAGAGTTGGAAGAGGGAGCAAGTCTTGAGGAAGTTACAAAGGCTATCAAGGCTGACCCGTATTTTGCAAACGACGAGACTCATGTATTTGCCGTTGACTCTGTAGACGAAGTTCGCGACATGGGACATGGTGTTAACCTCGTTCGCAAGGGCGTTAGCGGAAAGACACAGAACCAGCGCATGGAGTTTAACATGAGCATCAACAACCCGGCACTCACCGGACAGGTGCTCGTTAACGTGGCTCGCGCTTCTATGCGCCAGCAGCCTGGATGCTACACCATGGTTGAGATTCCGGTTATCGACATGCTTGCCGGCAGTCGCGAGGAACTTATCGGTCATTTGGTATAAGCATTGAGAATATAAGTAACTAATCAAAATTAATTTAATACAAACGACA
>DCBP01000024.1:0-11947 GCA_002314055.1 Prevotella sp. UBA1104 | reverse complement strand
TTTTTGAACATTTACTTATTTAAATTCCATTTATATCAATAGGTGGAAATAAAGAAGGAAGCCTGTCGGTTGTGAAGAATGTTCACTGCCGACAGGCTTTCTTGCGTTTTGTCAATAAAGTTATCGTTAAATAGATGTAATTTTTGTACAAATATACAATAATACAATATGCCTGTTATTTTATTTAGTAATTTTGCAGTTAGTAATTCTGAATATACTAATATGAAATTTGTAGATAGAATCAAGGAACAAGAAGTTCTTCAGGCGGCACTGGAATCTAACGTATCTAACTTCATCGTTATATACGGAAGAAGAAGACTTGGGAAGTCAACTCTCATCAGAAGGGTTTTGAAGAAAGGAGACACATACTTTGAAGCCAGTTTGAGCGAGAAGACCACACAAATAGGCTTGTTGGCACGAACCATAGCCTTGGATTACCCAGGTTTTGACAAACCTGTGTATTCTGATTGGGAAGACATCTTAATGGCATTCAACTTCCGTTGCAAGGAGAATGCAACTCTTGTTTTGGACGAGTTTCCGTATCTTGTCCAAAAAGATACAGCATTGCCTTCCACTCTCCAACGATTTCTTGATAGACGCATTACAGGAGTAGATGAATTACGCTGCAATATCATAATCTGTGGTTCTTCACAAAGAATGATGCACGGACTCTTAAAAGGTTCTGAACCGCTTTATGGTAGAGCCGACCATATTTTCATTTTACGTCCTGTGATGCTCCCTTGGTGGCGAGAAATCATCAACACCACTGCCAAGGAACTTGTTGAAGAATACTCTGTATGGGGTGGAGTTCCACAGTATTGGAGTCAGCGAGAACGCTATAACTCGTTAGAAGATGCCATTCAAGGACTTATCTTAGACGAAACAGGGACTCTCTATGACGAACCGGCACGTTTGTTTTTGGATGAAGTATCAGACATAGCACCATATTCGTCTATCATGCTCGCCGTAGGCAGTGGGAAACAGAAATATTCCAATATTTCCGATGCCCTTGGCAAGACTACAGCGGAACTTGCCAAGCCGATGAAACATCTGACAGAAATGTCTTTTCTCAGAAAAGAAGTACCGTTTGGTGAAAATCCATCGAAAACAAAGAAAATTCTTTATCGGATAGAAGACCCATTCTTGGCATTCTACTACAGATTCATTGAGCCAAACAAGTCTGTGATTGCTTTAGGTCGTGGCAATATCGCAAAAAAACACATCGAGGATGGATTTAATGTTCATGTCGCTGAGGTTTGGGAAAGATTGTGCCAACTGGCTGTCAGCGGAAGTGAAGTGGAAGGGCACACATGGGGTGTAGCGTCACGCTGGTGGGGCAAAGCTCCTATCTTTGTGGATGGAAAGAAAACTCCTGTTGGCAATGAGGAACTTGAATTTGATGTCGTAGCGGAAGACCTCTACGACAAGAACACAATACTTGTAGGAGAATGTAAATGGACTGCCGCAGATTATGCTGACAGACTCTTGGAGAAGCTTAAAAAGAAAGTGTCTATCGCACCTTTTGCTCAGGGCAAGAACGTGATATATGTTCTTTTCCTAAGAGAAAAACCTCTCTCTGGTTCTCAGAATTGCAAAGTAATATTGCCAGAAGAAGTTGCAAGTTTACTATACCGGTAAATCATCCTTTTCCTTTCTGTTTAAGAAAAAAAAGTTTTTTCGGTCATTTTACCCTCACACCCTCACCCAAGCGTCTGAAACGCCCTGTTTATCGCATTTCTGAGGTGTGAGGGATAGTGTGAGGGGGCGATGCTTACCCCTCACACCTCCAATGAGGACATATCGCTGCCCTTTTTTTGTATCATTATTCGAGCAGCAATAAAGCTATCATTTTGGTATCGGTTTCTATATTGCACTTTTGGTGCAGTATAGAAATACCAAAAGTGCAGCATAGAAGCACCAAAAGTGCCACCATTATCAATGTTTCCGGTTCTCGCCTTAATCCGAAAGAATCAATTTTAGAATAGCCTGTTTTGTTATCTTTTATTTTTTTTATAACTTTGCAACCTGAAAACTGATATACCTATGATTTCAATAAAAAGAAGACACTTTGGCAAGATAAAATGTCTGCTGGTTATTATTGCCGTTATGGCAAATTGCATATCTTCATATTCATACGACATAAGAGTACTCAATGCCGTATACCCGTCAGCCTCGATAGAGCAAAAGTGTATGCTTATCGACAGGCAAGGACTGATATGGCTTGGAACGAACTCCGGCATCAAGTCATACGACGGCTATCGTTTCAACACCTATCGCTCCGATGCCCAGTCGCCTAATATCCTGCCCAACAACCAGATTCTCTCGATGACCGAAGACAACAACAACTGTCTGTGGATTGGAACAAAAAACGGACTGGTATGTATGGACAAGAAACTTGGAAGCTTCACGACATATCATCTGAAAGGCGACAACCAACGCGAGATTTACACCCTGTTCACTACAAAAGACGGCAATGTGTGGATAGGCACAGACGACGGCATCACTATTGTAAACACTACAACACGCTCCTTTCATCTGCTTTCTGGCAAGAACGTCACCATGGTGGAAACCAACGGGAAACGACACCCTCTGGGCAGTATAAACGTGAAGTCGTTTGTTGAAGACAAAGACGGCTCCATATACATCGGTACATGGAACGACGGATACTACCGATTTGACCGGAAAAGGCATCTGATGTACAAGTTTGCAATAAACAACAACAGCGGCAGCAAGACTGGAGCATTCCATATGATACTCGACCCTAAAGGTCGGCTTTGGATAAGTACATGGGGCGACGGAATAAAAGTGGCAACCAATCCGCGCAACCAGAAAAATCCGGGAATAATAAGCCTATATAGCGGCAAAAAAGAGACTTCGATAAACTACAAGTTGCTCTATGACCCAATGACAAACTCTGTATGGACTTGTTCTCGATTCGGAGTGGGCATTGCTGACTGTAACGACATTAGCCGAGGTTTCACATATTATAATTCTATTGGCAACTTCGAAAAATATAATATAGAGAACACGACGGACATCTGCACCGACAGGCGTGGAAACATCTGGGTGCAGTGTATAAACAACGGACTGTATCACATCAATACAAAAGCATCGCTTTTCAGTCTCCTTCCTGTAATCCCGGACAACAGTCTGAGCGACAGAGTGAAATCGATATACTCTGCCGACGGCAACAACTTTTGGCTCTCGCTTGCGCCATGCGGAATAGCAACCTACAGCAGACTGACAGGCAGGACGATGCTTAACTCCGAAATACCGGCGCTGGCTAACATTCCGTATGATGTGCTGAACACGCATTTTTCGTCGATTGCATGCTGCAGCAACGGAGAATTGTGGATGGCAAGCAACGGTCACGGCATTATTGCCGTAAAAGACGGAAAGGCTGAGCTGCGCAATTCCAGCAACTGCAAGTATGTGAAAGACAATTTCGTAAAGGCACTGGTATGCACCCGGAAAGGAGTGACGTTCATAGGCGAACGCCACCATCTGAGCTATCTCCTGCCGTCGGGACAGAGCCATACGATATGTGGCGACGTTGACGTCGTGGGCATCAGCGAAGATCATAGGGGCAACATCTGGGTGGCTACCGAGAACAAAGGAATTATACGGATATCGGGAAATCTCGCCAATCCACGCTCTCTGAAATACACATATTTCTGTCCGCAGAACGGAAACTTCTCCGTTAACGATGCCATATACTGTAAGGAAGACTCACGCCACCGCATGTGGGCAATATCAAACAGCGGCGGATTGTTCTTGTTTGAAAACGGCAAGTTCAATAATTTCAACGACGAGATGCACTGGGACATCGAGCGCATCTTCTCCATCGTGGAAGACAATCTCCATCGTCTGTGGCTCACCACCGACAATGCCCTCGTCTGTCTGACATACAACGGCAAGGGAAAGGCACAGTATGCTACCTATACCAACGAGAACGGACTCGGCAAGGTGAACTTCATGCCAAGCTCGTGCCTGAAATGGGGCGATAACATATATTTCGGTTCGGGGAAAAACCTCATAACATTCAACACCCGCTACATAAACGGCAAGGAGATGTCGCCGGTGAAGAACATCATCGTAACAGACCTTATCATCGACGACAAGCGATACTCTGAGCTTGACTCTCTGATGAGACGAAAACTCGGAAAGTACACGCCGCAGTATCTCAAGAAGATTACAATACCGGCATCGGTGAACAAATTCTCCGTGGAGTTCGCCCTTCTGAGCTATGTCAATACATCTGAATGTAAATATGCCTACAAGCTTGAGGCCTACGACAAAGACTGGCATTATGTTGATGCCGACCTGCGCCAGGCTACCTTCGAGAATATCCCCTCGGGCAGATACAAACTGCTCATAAAAGCCGCCGACAGCTACGGGCGATGGGTGGAAATGCCATACGAGATTAGTATTCATGTGCTGCCGCCATGGTATGCTTCATGGGGAGCATTTATCCTGTACTTCCTTATGATTATCGCCGGAATATATATGTCGATACTGTGGTATCGCGAACGGCTGCGCACAAAAAACCGTCTGCAGATGCAGGTGGTATTCACCAATATCACGCATGAGCTGCTCACGCCGCTCACCGTAATCTCGGCATCTGCCGACAGTATCTGTCATGACCATCCCGACATGCAGACCCACGTGTCGCTTATCCACAACAACATCAACCGGCTTACCCGTATGCTGCGACAGATTCTGGAAGTGAGAAAGGCACAGGCAGGAAAGCTGAAACTGCAGGTTAGCGAGGGATATATCGGCGACTTCTGCAAGGAGGCTTGTATGAGTCTTGTGCCGATTTTCTCGCAAAAGGAAATTACGTTCAACCAGTATATAAGCTGTATCGGAGAGAAGGCATGGTTTGACAGCGACAAGGTGGAGAAAATTCTCTACAACCTGTTGAGCAACGCCGTGAAATACTCCCACAACGGCGGACGGGTAGACGTGAGCGTGGCGATATCCGGCAATGCGGCTGAGATAAAGGTGGAGGACAACGGTATCGGTATGTCGAAAGAGAAACTGAAACATCTGTATAACCGCTTCCTCGACGGCGACTACCGCAAGATGAACGTGATGGGAACGGGCATCGGTCTGTCGCTCGTTAACGACCTCGTGAAACTGCACCACGGCAAGATAACGTGCCACAGCGTGGAGGGCGAGGGCACGGCATTCACCGTAACCTTACCTATCGGCAAAGACAGCTACTCGGAGGAGGAGATATCAAAGGCGCCTATGGCAGTGGTTCAGTCTACCGACATCAACTCACCTATGAACGAGGCTGACCTCGAGACGGCTACCGAAAAGGCGGAGAAGAACGGGGAAAAGGACTACACCATTCTCGTGGTGGAGGACAATACCGAACTGCTCACACTGATGAAGAATATCCTCTCGGGACACTTTAACGTGAAGACCGCCGTGAACGGAGAGAAGGCACAGCGCATAATAGAGAAAACGGCTCTTGACGTGGTGGTTACGGATGTTATGATGCCGGTGATGAACGGTATCGAACTGACGAAATGGATTAAGCAGAGCGATGACTACTCGCAGCTGCCCGTAATCATGCTTACGGCGAAAACTCAAGACGACGACCGCAACGAGGGATATAAAGTGGGAGCCGACGAGTATATCACTAAGCCTTTCAACCTCTCCGATTTGCTGATAAGGATTGAAAACATTATCGCCAACCGCGAGAGAGTGCGTCGCAAGTTTGAGACGCAGACCGAATACAAGGTGGAGGAGCAACACTACAGCAGTCCGGACAAGATTTTCCTCAAGAGTGTTATTGCCAAGATTATGGAGCATATCCTCGACAGCGACTATGGCAGGGAGCAGCTTGCCGCTGACCTCTGCATCAGCAGTTCGTCGCTCTACAACAAGCTGCGCGCAATAACAGGACAGAATATCACGAGTTTCATAACAAGCATCCGATTGAAGGAGGCTTGCCGAATACTGAGAGCCGAACCGACGATAAGAGTCAGCGAACTGTCTTATCGCGTTGGTTTCTCTACACCGCGGTATTTCTCGCAGTGCTTCAAAAAGGAATTCGGAATGCTCGTTAAGGAATATGTGGAAAAAGAACTAAAGGCTATGGAATAGCCCTCACACTTACCCTCACCACCCCTCACACTTACCCTCACACTTGAAATACCGATAAACAGGGACTTCCCAGGGTATGTGTGAGGGTGTGAGGGTAAAATCAAAAAAAACTTTTTTCTTTTTATTTTCGCATGAACCACCAAAATATCCGTGTACATCATGGATGTAATGATAATTAAACCATGCAATAAAGTTTGTTTTATAAACATTATCGTTCATATATGAATACAAATCGTGCGAATAACGAATTTTGTACATCGATTAACGATAATAGAACTATTTTTTTCTCGTTACATTATACTTTTGCAAGCGAAAACGAAAAAAACGATGAACCTATGACACATACATTTAAACCTCTTTTAATGCTTGCAACAGCACTCGCTCTCATGGCAATGCCGATGACTGCCGAGGCAAAAGGAGGAACTTTCAAGGCTGGTAACAAGACTTTCCTTCTTAACGGAAAACCTTTTGTTGTAAAAGCCGCCGAACTGCATTATCCGCGTATCCCAAAACAATATTGGGAACACCGCATCAAGATGTGTAAGGCGCTCGGTATGAATACTGTCTGCCTGTATGTGTTCTGGAACATTCATGAGCCGCAGGAAAACAAATTCGACTTTACAGGACAGAATGATGTTGCGGCGTTCTGCCGACTGGCACAGAAAAACGGAATGTATGTCATCGTTAGACCAGGACCTTACGTCTGCGCCGAATGGGAAATGGGCGGACTGCCTTGGTGGCTGCTGAAGAAGAAGGATATCAAACTGCGCGAACAAGACCCGTATTTCATGCAGCGGGTGGCTCGCTTCGAAAAAGAAGTGGCTCGGCAACTCGCTCCACTGACGATAAAGAACGGCGGACCTGTCATTATGGTTCAGGTGGAGAATGAATACGGAAGCTACGGCGAAAACAAACCGTATGTAAGTGAGATTCGCGACACGCTACGCAAATACTGGGGCAACGACGTAACGCTCTTCCAGTGCGACTGGAACTCAAACTTCGAGAAGAACGGGCTCGATGACCTTGTATGGACTATGAACTTCGGAACGGGTGCCAATATCGACAACCAGTTCCGCCGACTGAGAGAACTCCGGCCGGAGGCTCCGCTGATGTGTTCTGAGTTCTGGAGCGGATGGTTTGACAAATGGGGCGCAAGACATGAGACTCGCCCGGCTAAAGACATGGTGGAAGGTATCGACGAGATGCTCTCGAAAGGGATATCTTTCTCGCTATATATGACACACGGAGGAACAAGCTTCGGACATTGGGCTGGAGCGAACTCCCCAGGATTCGCCCCCGACGTGACATCATACGACTATGATGCTCCGATTGGCGAATTCGGACAGGCAACGGAGAAATACTGGCTACTTCGAAAAACTCTCCAGAAGTATTCTGACACTAAACTGCCGGATGCGCCTAAAGCTCCAATGCCATTGACAACAATACCCGAGTTCAAACTCTCGTATGCGGCTCCGATATTCTATGCCACTGACAGCGACGCAACAAACCGCAATCCTCTGACTTTTGAGGATATGAACATGGGCTGGGGTTCGATGATATACAACACTACTCTGCCTGAAATAAAAACAGGAAGCATGCTGACCATAAACGGTCATGACTTCGTTCAGGTTTTCATCAACGGCAAGTACATCGGCAAGATTGACAGAGTGAAAAACGAACGCTCTCTCGCTTTGCCGGCAACGGAAAAGGGACAGACGCTTACTATCCTCGTTGAGGGAATGGGCAGGATAAACTTCGGAAGAGCTATAAAAGACTATAAGGGATTGCTCGGTGATGTTACGCTCTCTGCCGATATCGACGGCGACGAAGTAACATGGAACCTCAAGAACTGGCGCATGCGCTCTATACCCGACGATTACGCTACGGCTATAAAGGCGATGAATTCTGCTCACAACGATTTGTTCACGCCTGATATGACTCCTGCCGGAATTGGATATTACAAAGGGACTTTCAACCTGAAAAAGGTTGGCGACACCTTCCTCAACATGGAGAAATGGGGAAAAGGACAGGTTTACGTCAATGGTCATGCCTTAGGAAGATTCTGGTCTATCGGTCCGCAACAGACTCTCTACTGTCCTGGCTGCTGGCTGAAGAAGGGAAAGAACGAGATTGTAGTGCTCGACGTGGTTGGAACTAAGAACCCTGTGGTATGGGGACAGGACAAGCCTGAACTCGACAAGCTACAGCTGGAGAAGAGCAACAAGCACAACAACATAGGCGACAAGCCGGATCTCAATTCTGCTACTCCTGTGGCTCAAGGCTCTACTAAGGCCGGCAACGGATGGCAGACTATAGAATTCGGAAAAACGGTGAAAGGTCGTTATCTCGCCATACAGTGTCTTGACACTCACGACAGTGAACCGCTCGCTATAGCTGAGATTTACCTAAAAGGTAACGACGGCAAGAGGATTGGCAGAGAACAATGGCAAGTGAAATATGCCGACAGCGAGAATGAACTCGGCAACCACACCGGCGACAAAGCTTTCGACTTGCAGGAGTCTACTTACTGGCAGACGGAAAAGGCAGCCGACTTCCCTCATCTCATCGTGATTGATCTCGGAGCTGAGCAGCAGGTTAAGGCTCTCGATTATCTGCCACGAATGGAGCAAGGTGCTCCTGGAAGCATGAAGAGATTCAAGGTGTTCGTATACTAAAAGCTCTGAATGCCGACGACAAAGAGAATAATTGACTTGAAAAAATAATATTAAAAAGATGATACTGCTTTTTATTTTCAATAGGGATTGAAAAAATAGATTTTGTTTTAGGTTTTAAGTAATTTAACCAGTTTGACATTATTGCATATAGGTATATTAGTAGTTTGGTATTGATTAGCAGGATAATTTTGAAAAGACATTAAGTTTGCAATGTTTTGATTGGTATTAGTTTAAATGGTAAAAGATTTCAGGATTGTATAATAAATGAGTCTGCGGGAGCAGGCTCATTTGTGCTTTTGAACGATTCTCATACTTTTTGTGACGATAAGTCTACATTATTAAATAATAAAATAAATACTTTTGTGCACTCAAACTATAGAACCAATAATATCAGAATAAAATGAAAAGAATACTCCTAACAGCAGTGGCAGTCTTGATGATGCTTCCTGCTTTACCGCAGCCGAAAAATATCTACGGCTATCTCTACTGCCACATGAGCCGCAAGGGCGAATGGACAGCTTTTGCTCTCAGTCGCGATGCCGAGAACTGGCACGACCTGAACAACGGCAACGAGGTTTACGACACTAAAGCCTTGTCGAGAATTGAAGGCGGGGCAAGGGATGCCTATATCAACCGTTCTGCCGACGGCAAGGGCTTTGTGATGGTAACGACAGACATGTGTGTTGCCAACAGCCACAAATGGAACAACTACGGCATGGACCTGCTCAAGAGCGACGACCTGTACCACTGGTCTTCCGTAACTTTCGACTTCCGCAAGGGACCACAGATATTCTGCGACCCGGAATCACCCGACGTGTATAAGGACTATAGCGGTATATGTAGAGTTTGGGCACCACAGGTGGTATGGGACAAGGACTATACGTGGAAAGACGGAACGAAGGGCGGTTACTTCATCTACTACTCGCTCTTGAACAAGCCGGAGGATAAATACGACCGTGTGTTCTATTCTTATGCCGACCGCTCGTTCACTAAGATTACCAAGCCTCAACTACTCTTCGACTGGGGCTATGCCACTATCGATGCAGACATTGTTTATGTTAAGGCAGACGGCAAATACCACATGATGATCAAGAAGGAGGGTGGACAGAGAGGTATCTTTGCCACTTGTTCCGACAAGCTAACGGGTCCGTGGCCTGAGCCGGACACGAAGGATTATGTGAAGTTTGAGGGTAACAAGCAGTGTGAGGGAGCATCGGCTTTCCAGGTTGCCGGCGACGACACATGGCGTGTGGGCTATGTGGAGTATTCGTCGAACCCGACGAAATACCGCATCTGCCGGGCTGACAAGAACTTGCGCAATTTCCATTCTCCTACTGACATTAAGGGAGTCAGCGATCCGCAACACGGCTCCTTCCTGCCACTATCGAAGAAGGAATACTTGCGACTGGAGAAGTTCTGGAATAAATAAGGGTAGAACCTCCTATCCTACTTTTTCATAGCCTATTTACAGAATTAAAGATTTTTGCTTCATGTTATAGAGTCTGTGAAGACTCGTATATAAAAGGAAACAGGGGCGTGTAAGAAAGCTTTTCTCTACACGCCCCTGTCTGTTATTATATAAGTTCAACCCTTTTTCCTTGAACTGAATATATTGCCATTAGCCCCCGTGGCTTACTTTACCACCTTCACAGCCTTGCCATTTGCAAGTTTGTTGATATGCAAACGGTTGGCAGCAGCCGGACGGTTCTTCTTTCCGTCGATGCTGTAAGAAGCTACCACCTTGCTTGACTTTGCCTCAGAAGCAGCATTGTCCACGCCGTCGGTTGCCTGAGTGTCAATATAGTAAGTACCCCAGCAGAGATTGCTATCGTCCATGTCAACATATCCGAAGCCCTGAATATAGCGGCCGTCTGGAGTTATAGAACTTGGGGTATTGCTTTCGTTGGCATCCATCTTTGCAATGTCGGTCAGTGTCGGGAACACTTCCGACATGCGCTTTGCCTCAGTTTCGCCAGCCTTTACGATGATGGCATAACGAGCATACGAACTTTGGTCTTCAGCATATCCGATGATTGTACCATCGTTGGCAACAGCGTCGGCATAGTAGAAAACATCAGCGCTTGCCTCCGGACAGGTGATTGCCTCATAAGTATCAGTCTCCACATTATATCGACCAATAACTATACCGTGGTCATAGTCATTTTTGCCATGGATGTTGAGAGCCACATATTTGCCGTTGCGGCTGATGGAAGCGCCCTCAAATGTATCGAAGTCTTGTGGACCACTGAAATCCATTGTTGCATCAAGATATTTCTTGCATGCCGGGATAACGGAATAAGTAGTATTGTCGTCGTTGAGAGCCCATATCATCATAGGATAGGTACTAAAGTTGTCCTGTCCGTAGCCTACGAGCACAGAACCGTCGGCATTTCCGCCTCTGATTCCCATTCCGTCATTCTCGAATCCCAACCATGCCTCAGACGACTTAGGCAGTACGGTTTTCTTGCCGTCGGCAATCATCACCGGAGTCTGGGCATAGCTATTGTCGTATGTAAGTCCGAACACCTTGCCAGTGCTTGTTATATAGTTGGCAATAGAAGTCTCGTCGAGCAGTTTTTCATACTTTCCTGTAGAGAAATCAAACTTGGCTGCTATCTCATCGATATATCCCACACCAACGCCATCGTCTGTGATTGAGCGCACATCGGCATCTGCCAAACCGCTATCATCAGAACCGAGATTGTCAGACACAAAATACTTTATCTCGCCATTCTCTGTGTTGTAGATAAAGGCACGTCCCTCTGTGTCGCTTCCTCCCACGTATTTACCATTGTCGGAAATTGCAGTGCCTTGCATCAAGGCGTTCTCTGTCCATGGAATGTAAGTAAGCTTCTGTGCTGAAGCTGTGAAGCATGCGGCGATAAAAGCCGCTGAAAGTAAAGCTTTTCTCATAATTACACTTTTTATTTATTTCATTATCCTGTTTTATAAATACAAATCTTTGTAAGTAGCTATTCACAATTAGTTTATACAAACAACAAAACATTTATATTTAAAACAACCGTCACAACATATACAACCCAAACAATTTTCATGCTTGTCACGCACGCTGCGTGTTGTACTTGTTGTATAAGTTGTACTTGTTGTTTTTTTTATATTATCTCCATTGTCGTTTGTATAAAATAATTTTGACT
>DCBP01000119.1:677-7594 GCA_002314055.1 Prevotella sp. UBA1104 | reverse complement strand
AATTTTAACGAACTATTGATAAAATGGAATCAGAATTAATACCACAGGACGGTGACACAATAATCTGCTTAAAAGTCGGCAAAATAGACAGGGAAGATTTGTATGAGATGACACGCAAATATTGGAAAATGAGTTTGCAAAGGGCATCAAAAGCAAATCATGTCCTTGCCGTTGTGGATGGTATAGTAAAAGAAGACTACATCCCTCAAGATTGGAAATATACAGAAAATCCAAAGTATGAGGGACGTGTAGAGTTTGTTGGTAGTGAATGTTCAAATTCACCTTATGTGGGAAAGAGTGTGGCTTCTTTCTATGGAAAGAGCCAGAATCCTGTGAAGTATATCAATATGTAAATATTTGAAAACCGCTTCATTCTGTTTTATTTGTCTTACCAGATAATATAAATAACGCCCCCCAAGTATGCTGCTCGAAAGCTCGCCTGGGAGGCCTATTATCTTTAAGTATAAAACTATCTATTTAATTTTCGACTGCAAAATTACTATAAGTTTTTATTATAACAAATTTTTTAAGCGAAAAAAATTATTTCCAAAAAATATCATCTCTCCAATTAGCTGGAAATCCCATTGAATTTAGATTAACGACATGTGAATATTTTGCAAGTAAATCAAAAAGCCGTTTTTTAAATGAAGTTTGTGGATTTACCGTTTGCAATAGATAACAAATAATACATATTGAGTAGTACACCTTATTCCTCTTTGCTGTATTCGGGGCTGAAATCCATTTGAGATTTTTTGAAAACTCCAGTTTTTCAGGAACAATATTCATGTCTCTATTCCACATTCTAGAATGGTGTGCACATAAGTTTCTTATAAAATTCAGGGCATGAAGCCATGATTGAAACGTTTGTGGGGGTAGAGAAAAATATTTTGCAATGCCTGCAATATCAGCACGTTTCTTAAGTCCGTCACATATTCGAGATAATTGACTAAAATACATAACTTCAATACTCATCCACGATGGAGGATTCTTTGGTTCGGAATACGTTTCGCGATAATGTTGTATAAATGTTTCAGAACGGTCGTTGCGTAATCTGTCTTTTATATGATGTTGAATATCTGCAAAAACATCATCAATAAACGTAGATCCATCCCTACGTCTACGAGTTATCGGATTTTTGAAAATACAACGATTATCTTGCCAGTGAGAGCCGTATTTCAGGCTCAATTGATTTACAATTTGAGTGCGTACTGCAATTTCAATGCGTTCTATGGCATCAAATAAGAGCAAACGCAGTTTGCGGTCAAATTTGTACAAGTCGTAAATTTGTTCCCAAGTAGTGCCTTGAATGAATCTGTCAATAATGACACCATTTTGATATTCTTTAAAGGGAAGCATATAGGCACTGAGCCTGTAGTAGCTGATGTTAGCAAGAGTTCCTTCCACTCTTTTCTTATTTTTTACAACGAGCCCTCTAGCAACAAGCAATTCAACTTGTTGTGAGAATGTGAGAGCAGGTTTATTATATTTCGTCATGATTGTCAAAATTAGACAGCAAAGATAATATAAAATTTGCGTAATCTATAATTTCAAATCCAAGGATTGCATTGTAACTACTATTTATCTCACCCCTCCAACACAAATTGGATATAAATCATGCTGTGGGAACTTTTCGCAGCCGATATAAAGCGTGTCGAAGGTATCTGTGCCGTCGGTGCGGTGCTCCAAAAGGTCTTCTTCAGATTCCGGCTGTTTTTCCATGGATTTGTTTTTTCGGAAGCCGTTGCGTCCACGCTCCACACCGGCGGATTGAATGGCTAAGATAAGGTCGTCGTTGTTCTGGCGGTTGAAGTACGGCATGAGACGCTGCTTGCAGGCGAAACCCTGGTTGATGAGAAGATTCTTTTCATCATGGCGCATCGGGTTTCCGAGATACACATCAATCACCTGCCATCCATGACGCTCGAACTCGTGGACAACGACCCAATGGAAGTCCTGGTCGTTCACGGCATAATTGCTGCCGAGGGCGGTGGCATCATAATAATGGATGACCGTCTTGTTAGGGTGCGGAGCGTAGTAAGTACAGAAGTCGGCAACAAGCGCAGGGATTTTGCGCTCGAACTTGACATAAAAAGATTTAACCTGTTTCCACGCGGCTGACCGCAGACAATCCAGTTGATGTTTGCGTTATAGTCCATACCGATACAAAGCGGTTGCATCGGGTCGATGTCAGAATCCGTGCGGCAGTCAAGAGAGCTGTTGAGCGTGGAAAACCTGTTGTTGGCATGAATGGTGTACATGTCCTGCTGCGCCTCCTTGATGATATTTTCGTAGCCGAGAGAGAAATGCTAAAAGATTTGTTATTTGGTAGGTATGTAGGTGAAAAAGTTGACTTTAGCTTGGAAAGAAATATTCTGGAAAGCAAATGAGTTACCAGAGGGAGAAAGAGAGATGGCGGTAGAGCCTGATTTTGGAAAGAAATAATTATTTGATATGGAAAATATTGATATTTTCTTGAAAGCGATGACCGGAATGATATGTTGTTATCCCTATTTTAATTTCTCCATCAGTTCTTTAGCCTTCTTTGACATTGCGTCGCCATACCTGCCGTCGGCAAGTACGGTAAGCACTTTCATCGCTTCGTCCTTTTCGTTGCTCTTCAAATGAGCAATAGCGAGGTTCCAACCAATGAGTGGTGCGTAGTCAATGTAAGCATTGAAGTATTCCATAGTGGAAACCTGCCATAGAAACGACAGTCGTTTGGTGGTTTTCTTCAAGTCCTTACCATTTTTCACATTGGCAAAGAGGTTGGTCAGTTCGTTCGTCATCGTCTTGTCCTGTGATGTTTCTGCTCCGCGACATATAGTTTGCTGGTCGGCTGCGAATACCATTGCATACTCATCGCCGAGTTCTGTGGTGATGTGGTAGTTATAGTATTGGTATCCGCCCACAATAAGAATCAGTGCGACGGCAGCAGCCGACAGCGCTCGTCTGATACTATAATCACAATATTTATGACCAATAGTATTTTCTATCATATCCTCTATCTGCTCTTTGTCAGAAGCCCACAAAGCATCCTTCACGAGTTCGTCATGCTCCTGTCCCACGCTATCCATTGCTTTTGCCAAATAAGCCATGGCAACAGCTTTTGAGCGCAGTTCTTCATTTGTCGCGAGCTCTTGCTTTAATGTATTTTCCTCTTCGGCAGTCATCTCCCCCCTAAGAAATTTCTCTATTCTTTCATAATCCATAGAGTCTGTCAAGGATATAATATTGTCGTCTGTCATAATAGTCTTGTCAAAATAAATAGTTTACCAAATCATTATAGCGTTTCCTGAATTTTTCCTGGCAGCGGTGTTTCGTTACTTTAGCAGAGCCAAGGCTATAATTACACATCTCAGCCAAGGCCTTCATGGCGAGATTGTCGCGAAAAAATCCCCACAACAGTTTGTCGCACGGTTGTGGCAGGTCGTGTACAATCTGTCTTACCAGCCGCTCCTTTCTTTCAATAAGTGGTAGGTTGCTGTCGAAGTCAGACAGAATTTCATCACATTTATCCTTAGCGAAGGAATTTTGCGATATCGGCATATCGTTGTCAGAAATCGTTTTTCCTCTGTGGCGTAGCATTTCCATAGCTTTCATTTTGCAGATGCCAATGAAGTATGTAGACAATGAGGCTGTCATATTCTTTAGCTTTCCGTCATGGTTATTTTGCCACAACACGATAAATGCCTCTTGAAATATGTCGCTACAGCAGTCGTTGTCCAGTCCATATCTGTTTCCGAGAAAGTTCAAAACCTTCGTTTTCTCTTCTTTGGCGAATTCTCCGAGCACCTTAGCGCTGTATGATGGCATCATGACCCTCATATTCCGCTCCTTTCCACGACCATATTCTGTCGCAGTAGGCGGCAGTCGGCGCTCATCAATTTTCTCACGTTCTCTGTCCATTGAGTGTCTTTTGTCAGTTGATGCTTCTCAAGCACCTTATTAATATAATAGCTAATCGATCCGTAATAATGTTTTCCCACTCTTATTTCCACATTGGTCTGATAAGAGCGGCAAGCCTCCAGATAGCAGGCGTTAGCCATGTTCTTCCCCGTCGGCATACTGATTACCGCACGTTTATCTATACGTGGCACAAAACGTTTGCCGCTGCGGGAGAATCCTTCGGCAGTTCCGCGCATATAAACAGAGTCCTCTTTTTCTTCGCCACGCGAAGAGCCGCCCGAATGGCAGGCATCGATAACGACATATACAAATCCGGATTTCCCGACTTTCCTTCGTATTCCGGTAACGAGGTTGTTCAGTTCGTCGTCAATGATATGATTTCTTCCGTCATACACATTTTTCACATACTTCTGTCCGGCATCGTATGGCACGATAGCCTCGTCCCATCCGTCGGGTTCATCTCCGTTGCAATCTTCCACAGGTTGGCCGTGTCCGGAGAAATGTATATATATTATATCTCCAGTCTTTGATTGGCGGGTTAGAGCGATGAAGGCTTTTCTGATGTTCTGTGCCGTAGCCTTGCTGTTAGTCAGTCTTGCAACAGCAAATCCCTGTTTCTTCAGAGTGGCGCCAATCATAGCCACGTCGTTTGCTCCGTGTATGGGGTGCCAGTCGAGTTGCCTCAGCTTGTGTTGCTCATAGCAAGATATGCCGATAATCAATGCCCGTTTTGCTGCTTTAAGCTGAAATCGGCATGTTGCCGTCAGCAGTAATATTATTATGATAAAAATCTTTTTCATATGCTGATGCTGCAAAGGTAGTGCAAATTGAGAGGAAATACAAGAATTTCAAAGATTAGAATTGAAATTCTGGATACATTTATATTTATGGTAGGTTTTTCGTTTATTTAAAAATGCAATTTTCTTTCTTGTTTCTATCCTCCTTTCCTTCATTATCTCCTCGCGCGTATAATACTCGCGCGCAGGTGAAAAATTTTTTTTATGAAAAAAGTATCAAAGTATCATTTTTGGAGGAAAAATATATCGTAAGATACTGAAAGTAAATGATATATGAAAATGATACTTTTCTGAATAATTTACAAGAAGTATCATAAAAAGTATCATAAAAGTATCATTTTATGGATAAAAATTAGTAATTTTGTAGCGGATAAGGGTAGGGTGCCATTATCTTTAAAAACAAGTTTGAAATTAAAAATTAATAGCATGAAGAACAAAGAATTGCTCGAAGAAGCTTTCAGAACGGGGAATTTGCCAAAGCGGATAACCTATTGTTTCCAAACGGAATGTCAGAAGAAGGACGAATGTCTGCATTACCTGTGTTCCTTATATAAGAACACGAGTGTGAAAAAGGGCTATGCAATATTCCCCGATGCTTTGCAAAATGGCGAATGCAACTATTTCTCACGGTTGCGTAGCGTGAAAATGGCATGGGGTTTCAACTCAATGTTTGAGGATGTGAAGCAGAAAGATGCTCCAAAACTACGGGAGAGGATGAAGACTTTTCTTGGAAGCAAGGGACAGTACTACCGCTATAAGTTGGGACAGCTGAAGCTTTTGCCTGAGCAACAGAGATGTATAAAACTAATATTCGCAGATATGGGATATACGGATGTGGAGTTTGATAACTTTACCGAGGAACTTGACTTCACCAATTGCTGAGGTTTAGCCCATTGCCCACAGCGTGGGCAATGGATGAACAGGCTGTGGGCATCGATGCCCAAGGCCGTGGGCAATGAGTGCCCAAACTGTGGAACGGAATTTGGGCAATATGTTTAACGATAAAAACAAACGAAAAATGAAGATAACAATAGCACATACAGACAAGAAAAACAAGTTTGTCGTATCGACAAAGGAAATAGGACAGTTCGTGGAAAGTCTGAAGAAAGATGATGCGCGGAATACGGTGGCGCGTTTCCGTGAGTATGTACCATTTGCGAGCGATGGATACCGGTATTATAAGGACATGCCAACGTGGAAGCATGTTATTCCTGCGGCTGAGTTTTCAAAGGACGCCAACGGTAATTTGCAGATGAAAGGGTGTAGCGGACTGCTTTTCCTGCAGTTTGAAGGGTTGGAAAACGATGAGGCAGTGGAAAATGCCAAGCATGCTGCTGCAATGCTGCCGTCTACGAGTGCCGCTTTCAAGGGTGCCGACGGCAGAAGCGTCGTTATACTCGTGAGCTATGCTGATGCACAGAGGTCTTTGCCTGTAGATGAGGCGGTTGCCGGACAGCTCCTTGACGAGGCATACAGAAGAATTTGTCCCGTGTATCAAACTCTTATAAAAGGCACATTGGCAGGAGAGAAACCGTCGCTACGCAGCAGTTTCCTTATGACAATGGATGCGGAACCCTATTTTAATGCCGGTGCCATGCCGATGATGATAGAGCCGAGCAGACTTTCTTATTCTATGGATAATGAAGAGAATCAGGAAGTTACGGAAAATGCTAAAGTCGAAACCGACGACGAAACGGGTAGCGTTAAGGCTTGCATTACGAACATGATGCAGTTGTTGAGAAACCGTTATGAGTTTCGCTACAATACGGTGATGAAATATGTGGAATATCTGCAGAAGGAGAGACCGTGGCTTGGTTATTTGCCTGTAGATCCGCGTGTGCAGAAGAGAATGACGCTCGAAGTGCAGCTTGCCGATATAAGGGTGAGTATCAGGGATGTGCGCAATTTCCTTGAGTCGGATTATATCCGCAGCTACAATCCGATAGAGGAGTATCTGCATGAATGTAGCGGAAAATGGGACGGCAAGGATCATATCCGTGCCTTGGCGCGTACGGTGCCCACGTCGAATCCGTATTGGGAAGACTGGTTCTATACCTGGTTCCTGGCGATGGTAGAGCAGTGGCGTGGCGGCACTTTCGGTCAGTATGGCAACTCGGTTGCTCCGCTACTCATCTCGCGACAAGGCTACAACAAGAGTACCTTCTGTCGTCGGCTCCTTCCGCCAGAGCTGCAGTGGGGCTACAACGACAATCT
>DCBP01000119.1:0-517 GCA_002314055.1 Prevotella sp. UBA1104 | reverse complement strand
TGCCAACCTTGAAGATAAAGCGTCCCTATGGCAGTCATGTAGAGGAGTTTCCGCGTCTTGCCTCGTTTATTGCCACGAGCAACATGAGCGATATTCTCAGCGACCCTTCGGGCAACCGTCGTTTCATCGGTGTGGAACTGACCGGACCTATTGATGTCAGTATGCGTCCCAACTACCGTCAACTGTATGCCCAGGCGTTGGCGGCATTGTGGAAAGGGGAGAAGAGTTACTTCGATTCGGAGCAGGTTCGCCTTGTGATACAGAACAACAGTCAGTTTGAGGTTGTCGAACCGATAGAGCAATATTTCCGTCTGTATTTTGAAATTACCAATGATGAGAAAGACGGAGAATATCTAACGGCAGCACAAATCTTCGATTATTTGCGCAAGAAAGCCGGTTCGGCAGTAAAGGTGTCAAGTCTGATGGCCTTCGGTCGTCGTTTGGCAAACATGCAGGGTCTGCAGCACAAGCGTTTTGCCGTCGGGATGTGTTATTTGGTAAAGAAAATATGATACTT
>DCBP01000126.1 GCA_002314055.1 Prevotella sp. UBA1104 | reverse complement strand
GAATACATCGACTACTGTGCCGAATACATCTATACGGCAGTCTATGCTAACCTTTCCAATCTCGCCGAATACACCGACAACGTAATCTACCAGATACAACATTCCAACGTTGACGTACAAGACAAGCAGACACTCTACAGCGGCATTCAGATAGCCTATGCCAGTATCTTGTATTCACAGAGCATGAATTTCAAAAACATTTCCAATCGATAAAACCGTAAATTATGAAACATTTTATACTCATTCTGATTTCACTTTTGTATTCTCTACAATTTGTTTCTGCCCAAACTTTGAATAAAAGTCTTGTCAGCAGCCAGCGACTTGCCTATGCTGCGGCAAAACGGCTTATGGGGACGAACAATACATACAAATACTATGTAAGCAAGACCATGGTGCAGAAGGACGGCGAATCCCGTTGGCTCGTTTTTGTCGACAAGATGCCGAGAGCCGGTTGGGAACACCCATGCTCTTATGTCTATGCAAAGCCCGGCGACAGTTCTGCGGAAAACTGCATAGTCGTTGATACGGTATGCCCTCCGTCAGACATCCAACTTACTCCAATTCTGAAAAACAACGGCGCAACGGACAACATAGTTCAGGTAAGCGTTGAAAAAGGTCCTGAAAACCCATATGCCTCCCATACGTATGCAGTAATTCTCAGTGGCGGTAAAGAAAAGAACAGCAACAGCTGTCGTTACTGGAACGACTGCTCGTTCATTTACCAGACCCTGACAAAGAGATACAATGTTCCTAAGTCAAATGTGAAAGTCCTTATGTCCGACGGTACAGACCCAGCAGACGACATGTGCGACGAGCTTGGAGGTGAGACATTTTCCTCTCCAATAGACCTTGATGGGGATGGCTCTGCCGATATAGAATATTCAGCTACAAAATCCAATCTGAGAAAAGTCTTTTCAGAGTTGTCGTCTACCCTTGGTGATGAAGACCACCTGTTAGTCTTTGTAATCGACCACGGTGGCTACGACAAACAGAAGAAATCCTCGTATATCTGTCTGTGGAACGGAGAGCAACTCTATCCTGACGAACTGAACGGTTATATAGAGAACTGCGGTGCCGGTTATATCAGCTTCCTTCTTGGGCAGTGCAATGCTGGTGGCTTCGTCAAACCCCTTCAAGCCAAGAACCGTATAATAATGACAGCCTGTGGTGAAAAGGAAAAGTCTTTCGGTTGTGAGGAACTTCCTTTTGACGAGTATGTATATCGCTGGACATGTGGTATCAATGGCCGTGACGCCTATGGAAAGCTTTTGAATAATTTTTGTTACAGGCCGAATTATCTCCCCTATTACAAAACCCTCAAGTCTGCTCATGCCTATGCTTGCCAAACAGACGTGTATGTTTCAAAAAACGCAATTGTTACCGAAACCCCGGAGTTGTCAATGTTTGAGAATTCAACAGCTGACGACTTGACATTCGACTATGTTCCCGATGTTTGTGAACTTTATATCACGAGCGGCGAGGAGCCGACAACTCCGAGGGAAACTTTTGTCCTTCCAGACAATTACATCAACCTTGATTTAAGTAAGCCGTTGTGTAGACAGCTTTCTCCTTTGTCTCGCTATGTTTATTGGAATAGTGCCGACATCTGGCTACGTCACAAAGATGATGGATTGATCAATCATATTCATCAAGGCGGTTGCCTCGATGAAGACGAAAAGACTGTGTATATCTATGCCAAGATAAGGAACCGTGGTGTCAAGACATATGATTCGGGTTCAAAAAATTTAAAGCTATGGTGGGCACGCTCAGCGATGAAAATAGACATGGATACATGGAAAGGCATGAAGACAGCTCCCGGCAAGGGCGTGTATGGCAACAATATGGGATGGACCCCGATTTTTGACACTCTTGAACCAGGAGATTCTACCATAGTCAGTATGGACTATACTTTCAACAACGGATATTTGGCATATGCTCGTCAGAAAGATTTCAATGTCTGTCTGCTTGCGTTTATAGTAGATAACAGTGAGATAGAGGACAGTGAGGGAGATGTTATAGACGACAAGACTTTGGGAGCAAAGGTGTGGTCCACAAGGCGTATGGCGCAGAAAAACCTTACCTCGGCTTTTGAACAGATTATGCAACCTTCAGTAATAATACCTTATTATGATGGCCTGTCAAATTGTGAACTTCGTACTACGGTTTCATCTGCCGATTCTGCTGTTTTCAAGCATATGAATGTATATATGAACGTATCTAACGGCTCCATGACCTCTATGACTTTGCAAAAAAGAGGCGAACTGTCTCCGAGAACATTAAATCCAGCATTAACATCAAACAAGGTAATGCTTGCCGACAGCTGCCGTATCGGTAATATTCAGCTGACAGGCAAGAAAGTCTGCACCATGACAATCTCTGCAGAAGAAATAGCTTCAGAAGACATTCTTAAAGACAGGGACTACACGGTAAACGTAGAACTTTACAATCCTGTACTTGAAAGATCACTCGGTGGACAATCGTTTATCGTAAGGCAGAAAGCCCGCAAGCGTATAGACTTCGATGTGTCAGACCGTCTTGATGGAAAAGGAAATTATGAGTTGTGTATGACATCCCCGAGCGAGGCTATAGACTGCGTATGGAAAGACAAGGACGGAAATGTCGTAGGTACAGGCAATAAATGTCTCGTACCGGCGAATGCAGCATCAAACGTGTATACGATAGAAGCAAAAGCTAATGCCGATGGTGCCGTCAACTACAAGGCAGTAACCCTTCAGCGCATTCCCAAGATAGAAAATGTCCGCACAGTTTCCGACACGGAAATTTCTGTTGATTTCTCCTCTCCCGTATGCAGGAATACATCACTGCGTCTTGCTTCAGCCTCTGGTGGAGATGCGGTAAAGGACTTCCCCGTAGAAGAGGGTGTGAAAAACGTAACATTGCCCACAGGGGCGATTAAGAGTAAAGTGTCTTCTGTCAGCCTTGTAGAGAACGGCAAGTTGACAGAGAATGTAAAACTTGCAAAATAATTGAGAGAAAGTGTATTACCGTCTGTAAATAATGCATATATTTGCAGATGCGGATGCAATTCTAAATAGTATTATAATTATCCAAACATTAAAATCTTGTTAATATGAAGAAACTATTGACAATTCTGGCGATGTTCGCATGCCTTGCAGCTTTCTCCAAGACTGTAGTAAAGGTGAACATCAAATATGAAGGACGCTTGTCTGCAGCGATAAAGAGCAGCGGCAAGAATGCGTATGCGATAGACTCCCTTGTAATAAAGGGGTATTTTATGGACGATGACTATGCTACGCTCCGTGACTATATAAACAATGGTCGTCTCCGGGGAATAGACCTCTCTGGTGTGGAGAACATTTCCACGATTCCTTACGGTGCATTTTCCACGACGAAGGTAAATTCCGCTGAAATCGCCCAAAAGGATGCATCGGAATCTTTGTTGATAACAAAACTCGAGTATATAACGTTGCCTCCGTATGTGCGCGAGATATCCGACCGTGCATTCATGATGACCACCCTCCGTTGTATAGACCTGCCCAAGCTTACCCGTATAGGCAGTGAGGCATTCTACGGTTGTCCGGATCTGAAGTCTGTAACTTTTCATCAGGCGGATGTCCCTTATGTAAAAGACGGACATGCCTTCGACAATATTCCTGCCGATGCTACGCTTTATGTCCCGGAGAATATGGCAGAGAAATTCAAAGGTTCCGCCGACTTCTCCAATTTCAGCAATATAAAGGAAGACGGCAGCCTGTTCGTGATAAGGGAATTCAACCTTGACGAAAATTCGCAGCCTCTTGAAACTTTGCTCGGCGACGACATGCTCAAGGTAGATTCCATACGTATTACGGGGTATCTGCCCCATAGCGATGTCAGAGCCTTGCGTCTCGGTGCTTGCTACGGCAGACTTTCGGGTATAGACCTGAGCAGCTGTAGAATAGAAAACGACGTTTTGCCGGATGGTGCATTCATCAGCGTAGACGACCCTCCATACACTCCGTCAGAGAGCTATCTAATGGATGTTGCCTACAATCTGCGCTTTTTCCGCTTCCCCGAGGGCTTAAAGTCAACAGGTTGCAACACTTTCCAGAAGGCGAGATTCCTGTCAATAGAATTCCCGTCGTCTCTTGACAGAATCGAAGCTGATGCTTTTGAAAACGGCGAGATAGACGGCAATCTTGTGATACCTGAAGGCGTTACTTGGATAGACGTTCATGCATTCGACGGAAATGCAGTAAAAGGAGATGTATATCTTCCGTCAACTCTGGAGTATGTTGACAACGCCGCCTTGGGAATTATAAGCAATGATAACCTTAAATCCGGCAAGAAATTCTATTATAACAGAATGACCCCTCCGGTGCAGAAAACGCCGGGGCGCAATTATTACCCATTGATGAATTATAATTATTCCTCTTTTAAGATGCTGTCGAAATCCGACTGGACGCTGTATGTTCCTGTTAGAGCAAAGGCTGCATTTGCTGCAGACGAGAATTGGGGATTGTTCCCTAATATTGTCGAGACCCCCAACCTTACTGGCGGCACGAGTGGTATTACTGCCACAACAACATCAGTAGTTAAGACAAAAGACGCTCGCATCTACACCCTCGACGGCAGATATGTCGGTACGGACATGACTCGTCTCGGTAAGGGAGTGTATGTGGTGA
>DCBP01000074.1 GCA_002314055.1 Prevotella sp. UBA1104 | reverse complement strand
TTAACGCTCTGCCACATGATAGACAAAATGATGATGAGTTTTATGAAAAAGCTTGAAAACGAGTTTATAAGAGAAGGAGGTATCAGAGAGCGCATGCATAGGGCAAGAACCGGTTATAGAAATGAACAAGATTCTAAACTGAAACAACTTGAAGACAAGTGTAAGCGTCTTGAAGAAAGTCTGTCTATTTTACAAGCAGAAAGCAATAAATGGAAAGTAGCCTACTATGACCTTAGGGAGAGAGCTCTGAAAGCATATAATAGACAGCAAGAGGAAATAGCTACACTAAAGAGGAGATTAAAAGGCGAAGAATAAAGAGTGTATTTTTTTTCATAGTAGCTAGAATTTCTAGAGTATCTAGAAAATCTAGAAAATCTAGAAAATCTAGAGAATCTAGGACATCTAGAATTTCTAGGAAAAACTAGCAAATCTATAAAAAAAGAATCCTCACAAAAAAATGCAAGGATTCTATCATAAATTCAATATATTACAAAAATCAGTTTGCAGCCTCAAACTCCTCAAGGAAACGCACGTCGTTCTCAGAGAACATACGCAAGTCAGAAACTTGATACTTCAAGTTAGTAATACGCTCAACACCCAATCCAAAGGCATAACCGGTGTAAACCTTGCTGTCGATACCGCAAGCCTCGAGCACATTAGGATCTACCATTCCACAACCGAGGATTTCCACCCAACCTGTGTGCTTACAGAATCCACAACCCTTACCGCCACAGATGTGACAAGAGATATCCATCTCTGCACTTGGCTCCGTGAACGGGAAGTAACTTGGACGCAGACGGATCTTAGTGTCTGGTCCGAACATCTCACGAGCAAATGTCAGAAGAACCTGTTTCAAATCGGTGAACGAAACATTCTTGTCTATGTACAGTCCCTCAATCTGATGGAAGAAGCAATGGGCACGCGCCGTGATAGCCTCGTTACGGTAAACGCGTCCCGGACAGATGATGCGGATAGGAGGCTGTGAAGTCTCCATAACGCGAGCCTGCACGGAACTTGTGTGACTACGCAGAAGAATATTCTTCGTAACGTCGTTAGGGTTCTGCTCCACGAAGAACGTATCCTGCATGTCGCGAGCCGGATGGTCGGCAGCGAAGTTCATCTTCGTAAACACGTGCAGGTCGTCTTCCACCTCCGGTCCGTCGGCAAGCGTAAATCCCATACGCGAGAAGATATCGATAATCTCGTTCTTCACGATAGTGAGCGGATGACGGGTGCCGAGTTCTATAGGATAAGCAGTCCTCGTCAAGTCCATCCCCTGCGAACTGTCCTCTTTAGTATCAATAGCATCGCGCAGAGCGTTCAGCCTATCGAGAGCAGTCTGCTTCAGTTCGTTTATCTTCATACCCACCTCTTTTTTCTGCTCGGCAGGCACAGTTCTAAAGTCAGCCATTACGGCATTAATCTCACCCTTCTTACTGAGATACTTCAGGCGCAGAGCCTCAATCTCCTCAGCATTGGATGCTGTCATTGTCTTCACCTCAGCAAGGAGGCTTTCAATCTTTTCAAGTATCATATCTTAAATTCGATTTTTCCTTTTTTAATAATAATTATGCAATCGCCCACTGCCTCAGACGAAGAAAAAAATCTATAGTCCAACGGCAAATAGCCAATTCGGGAGCAAAATTACTTTATTTTTTCGAATTTCGTGCATAATACTCTATTTATTTGACTTTACCACCTCTTTAATTTCTCTGTATCAATGTCGCCACTGCCTCTTACGAGCTTCTTCAGACTCTTTACTCGGCCTTTCAGTTCCACGTCGCCACTGCCGTAAATGGCACATGACACATGACCGCTTTTTGTAAATCCTATTTTCACATCACCGCTACCCTTCAAGTTAATGTCAGCCTTGCGCTGTGCCACGAGATTTTTAATTTCCACGTCGCCGCTGCCAAAGACTTTCACGGAAGCATTGTCGCAAATCACGTTTTTCATCTCCACATCACCGCTTCCCTTCACGAAAACAGACAAGTTGTCGGTGTCAATTTTGCCTTCGGCATCGAAGTCGGCACTTCCGGTGATGCTCACCGCCGTCAAGTCGGGCGCACTGACATACACCTTCACCTCGTCGCCACCGCTGAAGAAGTGCCATCCCCCATGACTTGAAGCTTCTGACACATACAGAGTCTTGCCGTCTGATGATACTTTAACGCGCTCCACGTCCTCGCGGTTCCCCACGATCTTCACCTGTGGTCGTCCGCCACTGGTCTGCCGGAACACCACATCCGTGGAACCTTTTATCTCTATGCGTGAAAAATACTTCACATTCACCTCTCGACCTACCCTCTTCACTCCGAAAACATTCATTACCGGAGCTTCAGCTCCCGTGTTTGCACTTGCCACGACTGTTCCGCAAGAGAATACCGCCGCCATAGCTACAGCAAAATTACATATTCTATTCATACGCTTTTACTTTTTAGTTCTTTATTATTTAGACGAGTGAGAGGATAGAAAAGTTGCATTAAAAAGCAAAAAAGTTTTTTGGTGTTTTTACCCTCACACCCTCACACATACCCCTCGAAGCCCCTGTTTATCGAGGTTTTGATGGTGAGGGTAAGTGTGAGGGGTGTGAGGGAAAGGGGTGATAGTGAGGGGTAAAAAGAATTATAGATCAAATAGATTTCCTGTTGCCACGGAATATGACACTTTGCAGTGATTACATATATCAGTAATCGAAGCTCCACTGTTGCTTAAAGAGTAGAATACACTCTCGCCTATAAGAACATACTCCCACGTGCGTTTCATTCTATACTCAGGTTTTAATGCATTCACTTTCTTTATCCATTCAATGGTAGCCATCTGTTTCTGTCGCACATTCATGTCGTCCACCTTATCATCGCCCTTTGTCTCTATCAGATATATTTTATCTACAGTAGCCACAATGAAGTCTGGATGATAAGTAGCCATCAAGCCGTATTTTCTTACATAGAATATTCTAAGTGAAGGCAAGCCCGTTTGAGGGTCGCCGGCAAGCAATGCTTGCATAGTCAAAAGATTGTCGCCATAAATAAGTCGGTTCATCCATGTGCCGCCATCCAAGGCAGCATTGAATTCATTAGGAATATTAGGAACCTGTCCGCGGAAGAATCCCGAGACATCTTTACGAGGCAACACCAATTCATTGGTCTGCAAACCAATACGTGTACCACTGCTCAGTCGCTCGATTATGCGCTGAGCCTCTTGCCTACCCTCACTCGCAATACGGGGTAGCTCTTCTATCAAAGATTTTGCTATAGCATTAAAGCTTTAAGAATATAGTTTTAATGCGCAAGCGTGTTATTCTTAAAAACGAAGACTCCTGCAAGTACAATGAAAAAGCGCAGACGAAACATGTCAACGTTCAAGGTACTTGCAGGAAACCTCCAGTATAGGACAAGTTTACGTCTACGCTATCGCGGACGCTTACTCGTTTATTCCCATACTGAGTTCTTCTACCTGCAAGTTTCTGAACGTTTTTCGAATAAACAGCAAACGCTATTATTTTTCCACAAAAACGGATCTCATCACCCACTGGCAACTCCATCCGTTTGCAAAGATAATGCAAATGAATGAAATATGAAAGAGATATTGTAGTTATTTATTCGTAATGAACATGAATACATTATCTAAAGAATTATACACTTTAAAGTTACCGAAACTTCTGCATTGGAAAAATCAATAATAGTTGCAACAAAGGTGCTTCTATCTTGCACTTTTGGTGCAGCATAGAAGCACCGGTGCCAACAGATAGCTTTAGCACTGCCGATATAATATAAACAGTATTGCGCCCTCGTTGAAAGTGTGAGGGATAAGCATCGACCCCTCACACTATCCCTCACACCTCAGAAGTCCGATAAACAGGGACTTTCAAGGCATTTGGTGAGGGTGTGAGGGTAAAATGGCCGAAAAAAATTTTCATAAAAATGTCCTAAATCCGTGATTTGTCCGTTATATATATAAACAGGCAGATGAAACCAGAAGATTTCAACCATAAAGTGTTGCCCTTGCGAAGCAATCTGAGAGATTACTTGCTGCGGTTGACGGGGAATGACGACGATGCAGAAGATATCGTGCAGGAAGTCATGCTCAGGCTCTGGAATATGCGCTCCAGGATAGAGGCTGGAGCAAATGTTTCAGCTCTTGCCTATACGATAGCAAGAAATTTGCACCGTGACAGATGCCGGCATCTGAACTCCTGTCGCAGTGAAGGGGAAAAGATGCTGAGGAATGTTGCCGTAGAGGATTTACGGGCTGAACGGAATGACGAGATGAGACTTATAAGCCGTATCGTGGAGAGTCTGCCGCCTCTGCAACAACAGATTTTCCGGATGAAGGAAATTGAAGGCTATGAGAGTGAGGAGATAATGCAGATTTTAGGGTGTACGGCAGACAACTTGAGGAAAAACCTTTCGAGAGCAAGGCTCCGCATCCGTGATACATACGTAAAAATAATGAACGGGAGATGATTATGAAGAATGACATTGACAGAATACGTTTGCTGCTCGACAAATACAACGGTGGCGAGACTACCCGGGAGGAAGAAGCAGAATTGCGACGTTTCTTTGCCTCACAAGGATGTAACATTCCGCAGGAATGGCAACCGTATAGGGCTTTGTTTGCTTTCATAGGAAGGGAGCGCGAACAGATGGAAGAGAAAGAAACGTTGTGGGGACATGAACCGACAGTCGGCAGAAAGCATAAAACGGTGCGTATCATTTCCCTCATTTCTGTTGCAGCCATGCTGTTGTTGCTTTTTTCGGTATCAGTAGCCAAGCGGTCGTCCGACGAGTGTTATATGATAGTAGACGGGAAGAAATATACCGACAAGAAAGAAGTAAAGGCCGAGGCTCTTGAAGCCTTGCAGATGGTTGGCGAGAGTGATGATGAAGACCCGTTCTCGGCAATGAGAATGATGAGATGATATATTGTATTTATGACTAAAAATAAAGATTAATATGAAACAGCGTGTTGTTAAGCGTATGGTTTTTTCGATAGTGCTTTTCTTTGTGTCGATGCTTTCAGCCATGGCTCAGGAAGGCTTGAACGTAGACAAGGTGTTTCAGCGCTATGGCAAGGCAAAGGGATGCAAGATGGTTGTGATGCGGAATACTGAACTGAAAGGTTTCAAGCTTCGCACATACAAGAGTCTTGTGTATAAGAAACTTCATTCTGCAATACAGCCTTATTTGGCTGCCGACAAGAAAAAGGCACGAAAGATAAGGGAAGTGATTGAAGAGGGGCAACTCGTTAGTGGCTATTATATGATGCCGCCACTGGCGGGAGGAATAAACCGCTATATCCTCTTCAGTAATGTTGGTGGCAGCAAGGGCACGGTGATATATATAGAGGGGACCTTGTCGCCAGACGATATTATGAAGCTATGCTATTCTAAATTCTGATAACAAATAAATAGGGTGTCCAGTTCG
>DCBP01000001.1:25781-28993 GCA_002314055.1 Prevotella sp. UBA1104 | reverse complement strand
GTAGGGACGATCGGGCTCGAACCGATGACCTCTGCAATGTGACTGCAGCGCTCTAAACCAGCTGGGCTACGCCCCTATATCTTTTTGTTAGCCGAATGCAAAAGTAGCAACAATAATCATAACGACCAAAGAAAATCCTCAATATTTTTTCGATAAGACATAAAAAAACATCGGCACCCGAAGCCTTTTATAGACTGCAAGTCCCGATGTTCCATATCACAAACATACTAACACATAATCAAATCAAAAACTTATCTATCATAAGTCCTTTCAGAACCCGTCGGCAGCCGTCAGTTTCTGAACTGCAACCCAGCCCCGTTGGCATCGATAACGATAGGTTTCTCGCGTGAAACCTCCTCAGCAAGAATCTTCTTGGATAGGTCGTTGAGCACCAAGCGCTGGATAGCCCTCTTCACAGGGCGAGCACCGAACTCTGGGTCGTAGCCCGCATCAGCAAGATACTGGATAGCAGCATCCGTAACGTTCAGCGTGAAGCCCTGCGGCTCAAGCATCTTCTTCACGGCGTTCATCTGCAAGGTAACAACCTGGGCAATCTCCTTCTTCGTAAGCGGCAAGAACATAATCGTCTCGTCGATACGGTTGAGGAATTCCGGACGAATCGTCTTCTTCAGCATCTCCATAACCTTCAGCTTCGTGTCGCTGACGATAGCATCGTGGTTCTGCGGATTAATCTTCTCGAACTCCTGCTGGATATACTGACTGCCGAGGTTAGATGTCATGATGATGATAGTATTCTTGAAGTTCACCGTCCTGCCCTTGTTGTCAGTCAGTCGTCCGTCGTCCAACACCTGAAGCAAGATGTTGAACACATCCGGGTGAGCCTTCTCAATCTCATCAAACAATACCACTGAGTAAGGTTTGCGCCTTACAGCCTCGGTGAGCTGTCCGCCCTCATCATATCCAACGTATCCTGGAGGTGCTCCGATAAGGCGGGAAACGCTGAACTTCTCCTGATACTCGCTCATATCGATACGCGTCATCATCGTCTCGTCATTGAACAAGTATTCGGCAAGAGCCTTCGCCAACTCCGTCTTACCCACACCCGTTGTGCCGAGGAAGATAAACGAAGCGATAGGACGCTTAGGGTCTTGCAACCCGGCACGACTGCGGCGCACGGCATCGCTCACGGCATTAATAGCCTCGTCCTGTCCGATAACCCTCTTGTGGAGTTCCTCCTCAAGATGGAGCAACTTCTCGCGCTCGCTCTGCAGCATACGCGTTACAGGAATACCCGTCCAGCGGCTCACCACCTCGGCGATATCGTCGGCAGTAACCTCCTCGCGAACCATAGCCTCGCCGCCCTGAGTATTCTTCAGCTGCGCCTGAATCTTCTTTATATCATCCTCAAGACCTTTCAGACGGCTGTAACGAATCTCGGCAACGCGCTCGTAGTTACCTTCCCTCTCGGCGCGTTCAGCCTCGAGTTTAAGGTTCTCAATCTGCTGTTTGTCCTCTTGAATCTTGTTCACGAGAGCCTTCTCGCCTTCCCATTTAGCGCGATACTGCTTCTCCTGCTCCTTCAGGTCGGCAATCTCCTTGTCGAGCTGCTCAATCTTAGGCTGGTCGTTTTCGCGCTTGATAGCCTCGCGCTCAATCTCGAGCTGTTTCAGTTTACGCGTAATCTCGTCCAGCTCCTCCGGCACGGAGTCGCGCTCCATACGCAGTTTAGCCGCAGCCTCGTCCATAAGGTCGATAGCCTTGTCCGGCAAGAAGCGGTCGCTGATGTATCTCTCAGAGAGTTTCACGGCAGCGATGCAGGCATCATCCTGGATACGCACCTTGTGGTGGTTCTCATAGCGCTCCTTCAGTCCACGGAGGATAGAAATCGCACTCAGCTCATCAGGCTCGTCCACCATAACAGTCTGGAAACGACGCTCCAGAGCCTTATCCTTCTCAAAATACTTCTGGTATTCATTGAGCGTGGTAGCACCGATAGCCCTCAGTTCGCCACGTGCCAAGGCCGGTTTCAGGATATTGGCCGCATCCATGGCGCCCTCTCCGCCTCCGGCACCCACCAGCGTGTGAATCTCGTCGATAAAGAGGATAATCCTGCCGTCGCTCTTGGTAACCTCGTTGATAACGCTCTTCAAGCGCTCCTCAAACTCGCCCTTGTATTTTGCACCGGCAACCAGCGCACCCATATCCAGCGAGTACAGTTGCTTGTCTTTCAAGTTCTCCGGCACGTCGCCGCGCACGATACGCTCAGCCAAGCCCTCCACGATAGCCGTCTTACCGGTACCCGGTTCGCCAATCAGTATAGGGTTGTTCTTCGTACGTCGCGACAGAATCTGAAGCACGCGGCGAATCTCCTCATCACGTCCGATAACCGGGTCGAGCTTGCCCTGGCGAGCCTGCTCCACCAGGTTCTTGGCATACTTGTCAAGACTCTGGTAGTTCTCGTCGCCGCTCTGGCTCTGCACCTTCTGTCCCTGTCGCAATTCCTGGATAGCCTGGAGCATTTCGTTCTCCGTGCATCCGGCATCCTTCAAGATGCGGCTTGCGGTAGAATTTTCTGTGAGCAAAGCGAGAAGCATCGGCTCCACGCTGACGAACTCGTCGCCCATTTTCTGCGACAGGCTCATCGCCTTGTTCAACACGTTGTTCGTATCGTTAGAGAGATATGGCTGTCCGCCCTGCACCCTCGGCAGATGTTTAATCTCCTGATCGGCGAGCATCTCTATCTGACTTGCGTTGACACCGAGCTTCTGGAATATGAAGTTCGCCACGTCCTTAGCCTTCACCATGATGCCCTTGAGCAAGTGCACCGGTTCGATAGTCTGCTGTCCGCTCATCTGTGCGGTGTTGATTGCCTCTTGCACAACCTCCTGCGCTTTGATTGTAAACTTGTCGAATGTCATATTATTGTCTCCTTTCTAATTTTATTTCTTTCATTTTGTTACGCAATTTGTTGTGCAAAGCATATACCATAGTGATAAACGCGACAAAATGTCTTTCTTTGATGACAAAACGGCACAATGTGTAATAGCTAAATAAACAGCCAATGACAATAAGTCGTTTCTCTTCCAACTTCACGTAATTTTTAGTCATCTGTTTTTTGATAGTTATTATAACCATATTCAAGTTCAGAATTTAGCGTAGTTGGGAGAGAGTCCAATACATTTAGCTCCTAAACTTGAATCCATTAAGTAACTAATCAGAATTAATTTAGTATAAACGACAATAGAGACAAT
>DCBP01000001.1:2819-25669 GCA_002314055.1 Prevotella sp. UBA1104 | reverse complement strand
TTATTTTTGAACATTTACTTATCCTATGAATTATACATTTGTAATCACCGGAACTTCTTTAAAGAAGGCATAAATAATAGTGCACCAAAGGTGCTTCAATGTTGCACTTTTGGTGCAGCATAGATGCACCTATACCAAATGATAGGTAGTTACGCACAATTAATTTATACAAAAAACAAAATATTAATATTTAAAAACAACCTTCACAACATAGACAACCCAAACAACCTTCATGCTTGCCACACACGCAGGTGTTGTATTTGTTGTACCGGTTGTTTTTGTTGTTTTATTATATTAAGTCGTCTCCATTGTCTCTTTTGTCGTTCATATAAGATAATTATGAACAGTTACTTAGCTTTAATGATATTGGCATGACGGTTCAAAAAAAAGATTGTTGCGTCCTCGTTGAAGGTGTGAGGGATAAGCATTGACCCCTCACACTATCCCTCACACTCCGGAAGTGCGATAAACAGGGACTTTCAAGGCCGTTGGTGAGGGTGTGAGGGTAAAATGACAAAAAAATATTTTCTTGATAAATTGCCGTACTTGGTAAAGTACAAAACTCGAATGTCTTATAATAAGGTACATTTTATGTCTATGAAGTGTTAAATTATAAGATATGGGTAAATAATATAGGCAAAAGGTTATATTTTGTCGCAATGTTTGTCTTTTTTGATTAACTTTGCAGCTGAAGAACAACTATCAATAAACTCCAAGTAAAAAATGAGTAAAAAAGCAGACAACAAAATGCTTGTCCGTGCTCTGATGGCAATAGCCTTTGTGTCAACTCCTACATTTGGGGGGGTGATGGCACAAAACGCTAAGCAGTTGCCGCCAGAGGTAAAGGCAAGGCGTGCCGCAGCGAAGAAAGCGGCGAAAAACAAAGTTCATACTCCGCTGAAGGCAGCCTCTAACGGTGTGCAGCTATATGGCTATGTGAGTATGAGCGATGAGAATAATCCAGGTTTATACACCTTCAATACGTCAAACCCAAGTGGCATATCGCTTGTAAACGGCAATGTGAAGAGTTATGGAGGTGCAACTTACGCACAAGGTTCATTCCTTACCACCTACTATTCAGAGTCAGACGACGGCAGCAAGATAACGATGCCTATAAAGCTGTATGACTACAATGCGGCAGATTGGTCGCTGAATAGCGAGAAGCGTGGCTTTACATTCACGTCGATATCGTCTGATCTTGCTTTCGACCCAGAAACACAGACATACTATGGCATATTCTCGGATGCAGACTACAGTGGAAAGTTTAATACACTGGGACGTTTCAAATACGGTACGCAGGAGGGCTATCCTTACACACTCTTCGATTGCGACTCCATCGGACAACTGCCGGAGAGATTCATGGCAATTACCTTCAACCGCGACGGACAGCTCTACGGCTTCGGAAAAAGCGGAAAGCTGTATACTGTGAATAAATATAATGGAAAGGCTACGGTAGTAGGAACAACAGACGTATCCGTGGTACCACTATACCAAAGTGCCACTTGCGACTATGCCACAGGTAAAATCTACTGGGCTGCAGCCAACGACTATTTTGCTTCAGACATCTATGAGGTTGACCCGCAGACTGCACAGAGCAGTAAAATTGCCGGTTTCGGATATGACGACGGCGATACAGAGACATGCGACTATATTACGGGCCTGTACATGAAACAAGACTTGACGCTCAACGCTCTGCCCGACAGCGTTACGGAGATGAAGGTAAACCTCACTTCGCTCACTCAGGGAACCGTAGACTTCAAGATGCCTACGAAGGACGTAAAAGGTACAAGCCTCACAGGCAATCTCCAGTATACAGTGCGCATAAACGGTGAGCAGGCAGCCGAAGGAACGGCAGCTCCAGGCGAGGCAGTGTCGGCTCCGGTAACATTGGCAAACAGCGGAAAGACACAGTTTGCCGTTACTGCCGCCATAGCAGCCAACGGCGAAATTCCGGCAGCCGTGAGCGATCTTAACCGCGACAGCGTTTGGGTGGGCTACGGTAAACCGGCAACACCTACCAACATAAAGGCTGAGGTGAAAGACAATAGCGTACAGCTCTCATGGACAGCAGTAGAAAAGACGGTAAACGGCGGCGTGTTCGACAAGAACAACGTGAAATACATCGTAAAGCGAAGCAAAAAGGGCGATGAGGCAAATGCCGTTACCGTGGCAGAGAATCTTGTAGCAACATCTTATACCGATGTTATCAATTCCGAAGAGAAAGCCACATATATATATAATGTGGCAGCCGTAAACGGCGACATGACTGGCGACTATGCCGAGAGTCAGGAGATAACCTACGGCTCCGCAATATCCCTGCCATACACAAACAACCTCGATTCTGAGGAGAAAGCCAAAGAATTCAAAATCGTCGATGCCAACAACGACGGTACCACATGGACGTTTGATACATACTATGAGATGATGGCATACAGTGCAAACTCTGTAAATGCTGCCGATGACTGGCTCATTGCTCCTGCAATAAGCGCAAAGAAAGGGGCTGCATACAAGTTCACGTTTGATGCTCTCAACTCTTATCCTACGGAGCGTGTCGCCCTGTCTGTAGGCTCAGCACCTACTGCCGAGGCAATGACAACGCAGGTTATAGAGCCGACAGACATAACATACAACCCGCGTCGCCATACTCTTAGCGGAACATATCTCGCAAAAGAAGACGGCAAGCTATATTTCGGAATACATGCCATGAGCGATGCCGACTTGAGCACCCTCTATGTGGGCAATGTCAACATTGTAGAGATTGCATCCACGGCACCTGCCGTTCCTGCGGAATTCACCGTAACACCTGGCGAGAAGGGAGCTTCTGAGGCTACAGTAGCGTTCAACGCCCCATCCACGACACTTGGCGGAGAGCCGCTGACCGGAAACTTGAAGGTAAACGTATGTCGCGACGGCGTTACGCTGACAACGTTCACGGATGTAGCTCCTGGTAAAGCATGCTCCTTTAAGGATGAAGGAGTGGAATCAGCCTTCCACACATACTCCGCTATGGCTGTAAATGCCAACGGCGAAGAGGGAATGGAAGTAACAAAGAAAGTCTACGTCGGTACTGACGCTCCGGGAGCTGTAAGAAACCTCAGGGCATACGAAGACCCGGAAAAAGAGGGACTGATACACGTAACATGGGATGCACCTGAAGGAATCCACGGGGGATACATCAATCCGGAAGAACTGACATACTATGTTTCAGCAGGTACAGACCCCGACGACAAGTATCTCGGCAATGTTAACCATTATGAAGAACAGCTCGAAACTGGCGGAAAGCAGGTTTATACGGCATACAGCGTATATGCCACAAACATTGCCGGCGGCGGACGAGATTACTGGACTACATATTCGGCAATAGCCGGTCCGTCGATAATCGCCCCACTGGTAGAATCGTTCAAGGGGACAACGATGAAGAGTGGTCCATGGGTAACCAATCCTACAAAGGGCACTGTTGGCGAGGCATATTGCTACGCCATGACGGAATCGCCTGTTACTGTCGCACAGGACAATGATGGCGGTATGCAGTCGTTCTCTGCTGTAGCCTTAGGCAAGGCTGTAAGAAGTGAGTCGCCGAAGGTTGACATCAGCAAGATGCAGAACCCGGTATTGAACTTCTGGGCTTATATGAACGGACAGGGCGACAAGCTCACGGTAAGCGTACAGAAAGATTATGGCGAGTTTGTTGATGCCCTCAGCATCTCAACCGACAAATATACTGAAGGCTGGCACCGCTTCAGCGTAGACCTTGCCCCATACAAAGACAGTAAGTATGTGCGCATCGGCTTCGAGGGCGAGGCTGTGAAGACACTCGACAACTTCCTTGCCTACGATAATGTGGCAATCGTTGAGAAAGCCGATAACGACATGATGGCACGCACATTTACCGCTCCAGAGAAGTTAATGTCGGGCAATGCTGCAGAAATGGAATTCACCTACCGCAACAATTCCGAATCGGCAGTAAGTGGCAGCGATTATTCGCTGGTTCTGTACAAGAACGACAAGGAAGTGAGCCGCATGCAGGGTGAAGACATCAATGGTGATGCGGAGAAAACAGTAACCTTCGGCGACAACATAACGGTGCTTGATCCAGAGAACACTCAGTATTATGCCGCTGTGGAATACTCAGCCGACAAGTTTGCAGCCAACAATGCCTCGGAGAAGGCAAATGTAAAGGTCGTTTATCCTAACTATCCGGCAGCTACCGCATTGACGGGAGCGGCAGAGGGAAATGCCGTTAAACTCTCGTGGACGGCACCGGATATGAGCAAGGTTGGTATGGAGACAACAACAGACGACTTTGACTCTTATAAGGCATTTGCAATAACAGGTTATGGCGACTGGACTACATACGACTGCGACCAGCAGAATACCATCAGAATAACGCTCAGCGACAGTTTCGAACCGTTGGAATACGAGAATGCCGGCAAGCCTATGGCGTTCCAGGTATTCAATGTGGAACAGGCTGGTATACCGTTCAAGAGCTGGGACCCGCACTCAGGCAACCAGATGCTCGTAAGTTTCGCTTGTGCTTCAAATGATGGTGGCGAGACGAAAAAGCAGAACGACGACTGGCTTGTATCGCCGGAACTCAATGGCGACGCACAGACCGTAATCTTCTATGCAAAAGCCGGTCTCGCATCAGCTGTTCCTGAACAGATGGAAGTGCTCTATTCTACTACCGACAAGGCAATAAGCAGTTTCCAGAAGATTGGCGAGACAATCGACGTGAATAATGTTAGTGGTTGGGATGAATACAAGGTGGATGTTCCGGAAGGAACGAAATATTTTGCTATCCGCTGCGTGTCAAACAACAAGTTTGCCCTCCTCGTCGACGATATCTCGTATGTGGCAAAGGGTGCTGTGGCAGAGAAACTCGAACTGAAGGGTTACAATGTGTACCGCGACTTCGTGAAACTCAACACGAAACCTGTTGTCGGAGAGACGTATTCTGATGAGAGCGTGGTCAACAATACTACATACGGATATCTTGTAACGGCTGTTTACGACAAGGGCGAGTCTGTTCCTTCTAATCTCGCCGAGGTTGCCTACACTTCTGCTATAGCAAGTGTTGCTGCCGGTAATGCAGCAGTGGCTGGAGCCGAGGGACATATCCTTGTGGTAGGAGCCGAGGGCAAGAACGTAAGGGTATACACCGTAGACGGCAGTTTGAAAACACAGTTTACGGCAAATGCCACAGAGCGCATCGCGGCACAGCCAGGCATGTATATCGTCAAGATAGGCAATGCCACATACAAGGTTTTGGTTAAATAAAAATTTATATTATTTCAATATGGCAATAAAGAGGATATCCTTATCCGCCATAGCACTTACTACGCTGGGTCTGGGCTGTGCTTCGATGGCACATGCCCAGGCTCAGCCTGTTGTTTACGGCAGTGTAGTGTTCGGACATGGATGGGAAGATATGGAGAAAGCTCCATATGGCATATACAGTATGCCGGCAAACGATGGTTCTAAAATAGCTCCGGTGAAGCTCGACGACAAGCTAACGGCTTTCGGAGGCGGAGTATATGTAGACGGGCGTTATTATATGGTTGACTACACCCCGTACAATTATGACGGGACGGTGAGTTTCCGAATATATGATGTGGAGAACGGATGGAAACTGCTCAGCGAGAAAAAGCTTACAACATACAGCAGTGTGGCGTCGGACCTCGCCTATGACCCCGTGGGCGACAAGATATACGGATGCTTCAGGGTAGACCCTAAAGATAATAAGTATTTCTTTGGAACGCTTAACACGGCAACAGGTTTCTCTTCGAAAATTTCCGACTTGAAGGAGGAGCTTATTGCCCTCGCTTCTACACGCGACGGCAAACTCTATGGTGTTGGCCTCTATGGTATGCTCTATAGCATCGACAAGCAAACAGGCTCGTTGACGGAGATAGGACAGACGGGCAAAACCGTGAAATATGCTCAGAGTGCCACTTTCGATTATCCATCGGGCAGAATGCTTTGGGCAATGACTCCACACTATACCGACGAGAGTCCGGAACTCTGTGAGCTTGACCTTGCCACGGGAAAGGCGACGACACTCGCCACTATCCCCGACAGGTACCAGTTTACGGGTATCTTCACCAAAGGATCGTATGCTGTAGGCGGTGCTCCGTCGTCTCCGCAGAAACCTTCTGTAGAGTTCAGTCAAGCTTCGTTGACAGGAAATGTCGTATTCACTATGCCAACGACAACGATGGCTGGAGCAAAACTGAGTGGCAATCTGGATTATCAAGTGAAGATTGACGGGGAACCGCTCTTCAACGGTAGTTCAACGGCAGGAGCTGCCGTGTCGGAACCAGCCACGGTAGAACGCGGTATGCATACTCTAAAAATTACAGCAAGCAATGTTACGGGCAGAAGTCCGTTTGTGTACTGTGATTTCTGGGCTGGTAACGACGTGGTGACGCCGCTATCGCCGAAGGCGGAGAAAAACGGCGACAAGGTGAGTGTGGTATGGACTGCACCTCAACAGGGCGACCACGGCGGTTATTTCAATCCGCAGACAGTAACTTATACTGTTACACGTCAGCCGGGCAGTAAGGAAGTGTACACAGGTTCGGCAACTTCATTTGTCGACGATGTGGCAGACATACAGTACGGCAATTATTATTATGAGGTTAAGGCAAGTCATGCCGGGGAATACGGCGGAACGGCAAAGACCAATACTCTGCAACTCGGTACGTCGCTGCAATTGCCATACGATCAGACCTTCGACAGTGAAGACGAGGTGTCGAGTCTGATGGCAGATGATGTCAATGGCGACGACAATACATGGTCGTTCTTTGGCGACTGCATGATGTACACAATTAGCGAGTCGGGACTTGATGCCGACGACTGGCTCATTACTCCAGCATTCAGCATGAGCAAGGACAAGGTATATTATGTGTCGCTTGAAGCTATGGCAGACCAGGGCTGCACGGAAAAATTTGAGGTGGCTGCCGGAAACTTCCCGAAAGGAAAGTCGCTGACGCAGCAAATAATACCGGTTACTGAGGTTTCAACAGATGAATCAAAGACATTCAGCGGTACATTCATTCCTGCAGAAGACGGAGCTTGCTACATCGGAATTCATGCATGCAGCACGTATGCTGACGGCAGTTCACTGTATATCGACAACTTACACGTTGAGGAACTCGGTTCGACAAAGGCTCCGGCAGCCGTGTTTGACGTTAAGGCAACTGCCGAAGGTGCTGAGCATAAGGTGAAAATCTCATTTGCGGCTCCATTTGCCGATATGGCAGGCAGTGAACTTACGGGCAATATCAGCAAGATAAGCGTGACACGCTTGTCTGACAATGCCTTGGTAAAGACGTTCCGTGATGTTACTCCAGGTGCTTTGAAGTCATTTGAGGATACACCGCAGATTGACGGCATGGTGGAATACCGTATCGTGGCGGAGAATGAATACGGTAGCGGTGCTCCTGTATCAGTGGAGACATACGTTGGATATGATACTCCGGCTGCCGTGACTGGCGGAAAGGTTACAGCTACCGACGGCGGAAAGGTGGTTGCCACATGGAATGCTCCAATGGCAGGAATACATGGCGGAACAATCGACATGACGAGCCTGAAATACAATATAGGCAACGTAAACGGCAGTTCGTTGCGTAGTGCCGTCGTTACGGAACCTTCTTTCAGCGAACAGCTCACAATGAAGGAAGGCGAACAGCGTCTCGCCTGGTATACCATTACTCCGGAAACGGCACAGGGCAAGGGCGTTGAGGCATCTACCGATACGGTATTTGTTGGAAAGCCATATGCCTTACCGTATGCTGAGTCGTTTGCCAAACGCAGCTTGGAGCGCGGTCCGTGGTGCCCATACGACAGTGATGTGGCGGAGTGGTATCTCATGCAGCTCGGCACTTATGCCGAGGCATACGACGGCGACGGCGGACTGATTTCTTTTGCTACCGTTACCGAGGGAGCGAGGGCAAGTTTTGTCGGACCGAAAGTTTCGCTAAAGAATGCCAACCATCCCGTTCTCAAGTTCTTTGTATTTAATATGAAGAACTGTTGCCATTCGCTCAATGTTGAGATTATTACTCCCGATGGAAAGCGGCATACCGTAGGTTCTTTCGTTCCAAACAACACGGAGCTTGACGGCATGAACGGAGAGTGGCAGGAGAAGAAATATGACCTGTCTGCATTCCGTTCCTACGACTATGTGCAGCTGTCGTTCACCGGAGTGGGCGGGCATGCTGAAGATCTTGCTGCCATCAAACCTTTCTATGTAGATGCAATTTCCATCAATGATGTAAAAGAGAATGACCTTTCGTTGGCGGATGCTTACACGCTGACAGAGAAGGCTCAGGTAGGCGACGAGGTGCCGTTCAATATTTATGTTGAAAACAAGGGAGCCGGTGTGGCAGAGAACTTCAAGGTTGTGCTCTATCGCAACGATACCCCTGTAAACTCCATTACATACCGACAGCTTGCCGCCGGCGAGACTGCTGCGATTTCTCTTACCGACACGCTGAACAGCGATGCTCCTCAGACTTGTGTGTACAGAGCCGCAATAGAGTGGGCTGCTGATGAGGATGTGGCGAACAATACTTCTGCGAATACAGTCGTTACGGTTCTGCCTGGCAAACCGTTTATCAAGAGTGTCTGTGCAAAAGCCGGAGCCGGCAACTCTTCTGTAGAGCTTTCATGGAATGAACCGGAGGGTATAAACAATGGAACGACGGCAGAGACTGTGACAGAGGATTTCGAATCATATTATCCGTTCTCTATAACGAATATGGGCGAGTGGACGCTTTACGATGGAGACAAGAGCAGTACTATGGGAGTGCTCGACGGACATGGTGATTATGTTCAGTATGACAATGTTGAGGCTCCTAAAGCTTATATGGTATTCAATCCGTCGGCTGCCGGCATCAATACTTCACTTTATCCTACACATTCAGGAAAACAGGTTGCTGCAGCATTCTGTTCAGGACGCGTAACCAACGACGACTGGCTCATTTCGCCGGAGGTTGACGGTGCTCAGACCGTGAAGTTCTGGGCTTGCAGTCCTGACGGAGCTTACTATAGCACAAAAGAGCAGCTTGAAGTATTGTATTCTACTTCAGGTACGGAAACCGCTGACTTCAAGAAACTCGGTGCTACAATAAGCGTACCTACGCAGTGGCAGGAGTTCTCGGCAAATCTGCCTGAAGGCACTCGCTATTTTGCCCTGCGCTGTGTGTCAAACAACCAGTATATTCTGTTCCTTGACGACATCACCTATCGCAAGGCGGCACGCGACTTCCGTCTTCTCGGATATAACGTTTACCGCAATGGCGAACTGCTCACCGCAGCTCCTGTCAGCACCACTTCTTATGTGGCAAATGTAACAGCAGACAAAAATGACAATTATTCTGTAAGTGCAGTTTACAATACAGGTGAGAGTCGTTTGACGCAGGCTGTGTGGAGCGGTACCGACGGCATATTTAGTATTGATGCTGACGGCATGGCTCAAAATGTTGTTGTCTATGACTTGACTGGCCGTAAGGTGGAGCCGTCGCAGATTGTGCGCGGTGGAGTGTATATCGTCAAGCAAGGCGGCAAGACAAGAAAGATTGCCGTGAAGTAGTTTGCTGTGTATTTGCATTTCATTCTTGTTCAAGAATGAAATCCGCATAAATTATAATGATAAAATCCGCAATGTCTTTTGGGTATTGCGGATTTTTTTGCTTACATGCGTGTTATCTGTTTTCGACTCTAATCTTTACAGCCTTCCCGTTTCTCCTTATTATATATACACCGTTAGGCATGGTTCTAAGCGCCTCCCGGTATTGGTATTGCAAGTGAGAGAAGTATCGATAGAATAATTTTGTTCATAGTTAATGGAGTTTTATTTATTCTATATATGCAATAACATTAGCAAAAACTACGTCTTAATCAAAATTTTTAAAGAAACCACCTCTTGTCATGTTTGATAAAGACGGCTTATTTTAACTTGTCTGCTGTTTTCTTTATCGCTTCCTCGTATCCGGTGAGTGCCGAGAACGGAGCAAATTGTGCAGCCCTGTTTAGCAAAGACATCTGTTGATGTCTCTTCGATACGTGGTGCGGAAGGTTCAGTATCGACTCATATTTTTTCAATTCATAATCCATAGTCGTATTTAATTCATTCATGGTGTCCTCCAATCTGTTCGTTTCTCTCCCTTGCCGTGGCTCCCTCCTCAAAATCGAGAGCCTTTAGAATAGTGTTCTTACCGAACGACTTCTTTATTTTTATCACAGCCTCCTGCATGCGGCGCTCCTTAGCAAGAAGTTTGTCCTCCTTCTCACGTTCGTGGCGCAGAGCATCATAGTCGGTGAAGAGGTCAAGCTGTTGAGGCTGTTTATCTTCAATCTTGTCTTCGCTCACAACATTGCCGGCAGTTATATTCAGTCGCCTTATCAACAGGGTTGAGTCAACGAGTTTTGTGAATAAAGCTACCGCCGCTTCAGTAATCAGTCTTGTAGACGAAGTGGGACGGGGGAGTCTTGTCCCTCCGTTCACGGGTTTCGGCACAATCTTTCCGTAATGGTTTAGTGCCACGTCGCGAATAGGAGTATATCCGGCTTCATACGAAGTGAGACTCTCGGCATCGTATCCCACGTAGATTCCGATGCTGTGGGCAACAAGTCGCTTGTCGACAAGGTCGAGCGCCAGAGCTTCCGCCATTTCTTTTATCACGACGAGAGCTTTCTTGTAGGTATAAGGACATTGCAACACCTGTCCTTGGCTCAGTGAGTTCACTGCGGGTTTATATTCCTTAATCGCCTGCATCGTGCATGGTTCCCACCCCCAGGCATGGTCGATAAGCAATTCCGCATTGACGCCAAAGAGCCTGTAGAGGAGTTCCTCGTTCCGTTCCGACTGAAGTGCGATGTCGCCCATCGTGTATATACCATAAGGTTCAAGTCTTTTAGCGATCCCCCTGCCCACGCGCCAGAAGTCAGTCAGCGGGCGGTGGCTCCAAAGTTGTTTGCGGTAATTCATCTCGTCGAGCTCAGCAATCCTCACTCCATCCTTATCGGCAGGGATATGTTTTGCCACGATATCCATCGCCACCTTACAGAGATACATATTAGTTCCGATGCCGGCAGTAGCCGTTATGCCTGTAGTCTTCAACACGTCTTGAATCATGGTCATTGCAAGCTCATGAGCCGTCATCTTCAGATGCTTTAGATAAGGAGTAACGTCCATGAACACCTCGTCGATGGAATATACGTGGATATCCTCTTGGGCTATATATTTAAGGTATATGCCGTAAATCTGTGTGCTCACCTCGATATACCGTGCCATTCGTGGCTTTGCCACGATATAGTCGAGCTCCCAGTCGGGATGAAGCTTCAACTCCGGATCGAAAGCTGACTTCCCCTTAAAACAGCCTCCGCAGTGCATCTTCCTTTCTCCGTTGATGCGTCTGACGCTTTGCACAACCTCAAAAAGTCTTGCCCTTCCGCCAATGCCGTATGCCTTGAGCGAAGGCGACACGGCAAGACAGATAGTCTTGTCCGTGCGACTCTTGTCGGCAACGACAAGGTTCGTCTGCAGAGGGTCGAGCCCCCTGTCGGAACATTCCACGGATGCGTAGAAAGACTTCAAGTCGATGGCTATGTATGTTTTGGTTGTTTCCTGTTCCATATATTGGATAATAATGTCGCACAGAGTAAAAATCCTTATTGTTTTACAAAGGTAATCATTATTTCTTTAATTAAATTTGGCGAGTCTTTTTATTTAGTATATCTTTGCATATACAATTAAAATAAACAAGAATAATACATGAGCAATAGTTTCTCTTTGGCAAGACTGAAGCCGGATCATGAGCAGATGAAGGATTTCCTGATGATATTTCTCGGAGTCCTTCTTTATTCCGTTGGCTATACAGCCTTTATTCTTCCAGAGAAGGTTGTGATGGGCGGTGTGTCCGGACTATCGGCTTTGATTTTCTATGCCACGTCGTTTTCTCCAGGTTATTCCATCTGGATTCTAAACTTTCTGATGCTCGGTATCGCATTGAAAGCATTGACACGTAAGTTTATTTACCGCACGGTAATCGGCGTAACGCTGCTTGCAATGCTTGTTCGCTTTCTGCAACCGCTGTTTATAAGCTATCCGCTTGTTACGGCAGGTGACGACAAGTTTATGCATGTGCTGATTGGCGGTGTGCTTTGCGGTGCCGGATTAGGACTTATCTATTCACATAACGGCTCCACGGGTGGTACAGACATTATCATTGCCTTGCTCAATAAGCATTTCAGGATGAGTTTCGGTAGAGCAATGCAGTTTATCGACATTACTATTATCTCATCTTCATATCTGCTTTTCCATAGTATGGAGACTATAGTATATGGCGTTGCCTTTACGCTTATAGCAAGCTACGTCTGTGATTATGTAGTAAACGGTACTCGCCAGACGGTGCAGTTTATCATCATATCCAAGCATTATAAGGACATTGCCGATGTTATCAACAAGAAGATTCATCGTGGCGTGACACTTATTGAGGGAAAAGGATGGTATTCTAAACAGGAGGTAGACATCCTGATTGTCATGGCTCGCAGATATGAGTCGCAGGACATCTTTAACTATATAAAGAAGATAGATCCGGATGCTCTCGTCTCTCAATCAAACTGTCAGGGCGTGTTCGGAGAAGGATTCGACTCGATAAAGTGATGGATTAGTAATGGATTAGGGGTGATGGATTAGGGATTAGAGATTATTAGACCTATTTGTCCTATCAGACTTATTTATCCTATTCGTCATATTCGTCCTATCAGTCCCAGTTCTCCCATTCCTCCCAATAAAGAAAACAATAAAAACAAAACAATATGCAACAAACACTTCTTATTTACAATACCCTCACAAGGAAGAAAGAGCGTTTCGAACCGCTCCATGCTCCCAATGTGGGTATGTATGTATGCGGTCCTACGGTATATGGCGATCCGCATCTCGGACATGCACGTCCGGCAATAACATTCGACCTCGTGTTCCGTTACTTGAAGCACCTTGGCTATAAGGTGCGCTACGTGAGAAACATCACCGATGTGGGGCATCTTGAGCATGATGCCGACGAAGGCGACGACAAGATTGAGAAGAAGGCACGACTGGAGCAGTTGGAGCCGATGGAGATAGCACAGTATTATACCAACCGCTATCATGACGCAATGAAGGCGCTGAATGTTCTGCCGCCAAGCATCGAACCGCATGCCTCGGGACATATTATCGAGCAGGAAGAACTCGTGAAACAGATAATCGACAACGGATTTGCATACGTCAGCAACGGCAGTGTGTATTTCGATATCGAGAAATATAATAAGGTGCACCACTACGGCATCCTCTCTCACCGCAACCTCGACGACGTTATCAACGAGAGCCGACAGCTCGATGGAGTGGGGGAGAAGAAAAACCAGGTGGACTTCGCTCTTTGGAAGAAAGCTTCGCCAGAGCATATCATGCGCTGGCCAAGTCCGTGGAGCGACGGATTCCCGGGATGGCACTGCGAGTGCACGGCGATGGGCAGGAAATACCTCGGCGACCACTTCGATATCCACGGGGGAGGAATGGACCTCGTTTTCCCGCATCACGAATGTGAGATAGCACAAGCCGTGGCAAGTCAGGGCGACCAGATGGTGAAATACTGGATGCACAACAATATGCTGACCATCAACGGGCAGAAGATGGGCAAGAGTCTCGGCAACTTCATCACCCTTGAGGAGTTCTTCACCGGAAAGCATAAGCTCCTGGAGCAGGCTTATTCGCCAATGACAATCCGCTTCTTCATCCTTTCGGCACACTATCGCGGCACAGTGGACTTCTCTAACGAGGCTCTAAAGGCAAGCGAGAAGGGACTGGAGAAACTGATGAACGGTATTGCGGATTTGGAGCATGTGCCGGTAAGCGACAAATGTGATGCCGAGACAGAAAAACTCGTGAAGGAATTGCGCCAGAAGTGTTACGATGCCATGAACGACGACTTTGCCACTCCACAGGTAATCAGCTACTTGTTCGAGGCATGCTCTACGGTGAACAAACTCATCGACCATAAGGCAACGATATGTGCCGACTGCCTTAAGGAACTTTCAGACACTATGCGCACTTTCGCCTTCGATATTCTCGGACTGAAAGACGAGCGCTCTGATTCGAGCGATGCCCGCGAGGAGGCATTCGGAAAGGTTATGGATATGGTGCTCGACCTTCGTGCCAAGGCCAAGGCTGCCAAGGACTGGGCTACGAGCGACCAGATTCGTGATGCACTGAAGGATGCAGGCTTCGAGGTGAACGACACTAAGGACGGCGTAACATGGAGACTGAATAAATAAATTTTCAAGCCTCGGCTTGAGAATTTATTTAAATGAAGAATGAAGAATTGCTTCGCTGACGCTCAGCGAAATGAAGAATGCGGATTATCTTTTCTTGTAAAATAGAAAAGGTAATCCGCATCTATAATTCAGATTTTCCAATCTTTCAATCTTTTAATATTAAATGTTTTTTCACTCTTTAATATTTTTCAATCTTAAATGTATTCCATCAGCACATCCCATACCGCCACGATATGGCAGATGCTACCGGCAAGGACAAAGAAGTGGAACACGCTGTGCATGTATTTACGCTTGTTAAGACTGTAGAACACAGCCCCCGTGATATAGCAAACCCCTTCGGCGATAATCCAAATCACTGCCGCCGCACTCACGCTATGCAGCAAAGGTTTGAAAGCAACCAGAATACTCAGTCCCATAGCAACGAAGCACGACGTTTCGAAATTGCTGTGGTCCTTCAACTTGTGGAAACTCATCACCGTGCCCACTATTGCGCATGTCCAGATAAAACCGAACAAGCCCCATCCCCATCCGCCGTCCTGGCGCAGGGCAATAAGCGTCAGCGGAGAGTAACTGCCGGCAATATGCCAGTAGATAGCCGCATGATCCCATTTGCGTAGCCGTTCCTTCCACACACTGCGTGCGCTCAAAGCGTGGTATACGGTAGAAGCAATATACGAGCATAGCATTCCGAAGAGATACAGCGACACTCCGGCTGTCGCCCATGCATTTTTGTGGCCGATGCAAAATATCAGGAATGCAATACCAACACCGATTCCCATTACAACGCCGCCGAAATGCGACCAAGAGTTCCATAGTTCCTCTTTATGAGAAAAATATATCTTCATGTTATAGTCTTAGAAAATGATTGAATTCTTAAACAGCAGACAAAGGTAAGGCTTTATTTTCCTTTCTCAAAAACAAAAGAAGTAATGATACAAAAGAAAAGCGAAAAATCCTAAATTTGGGTTGTTAAGTGTACACTATTGTTGTAAACGTTTACGTAGGTTTTTTTGTTTAAAAGCCCAAAATATTTGTCTTATATCAAGTTTTGCAATACCTTTGCAACATCAAAACACTGATTTTCAGAATTACATGCTACATTAATACTAACAGCTAAGACATTCAAAATGATGAAAAGGACTTCGACGTGGTGTCGAGGTCCTTTTCGCGTATATATATATTATGTGTATTAATATTCATGCTAAAGCCATATATTCTTGTCCTATGTGGCGTAATTTTTCAAAAATCATTTGTTCGCGCTCCTTTGACGGCTTTTTGAATCCATTGATGTAATTGCGGAGAAGTGAGGGATTAATCCCAATTATTCTTGCAAATTCTGCCACGTTTATCTCGGGATGCGACAAAAAGAAACGTTGTAATTTTGTTGGCTCTGCATCTTCATAAGCGAAGCTTTCAAAGCTCACGTCTTCATCAAGATTCCGCCAATGTATGCCGTCATATCCGAAAGTATATTTCTTCCGTTCCTCGTCCGTTGCATTCCTTAGGTTCTTGTACCATAATAAAGACTGCCGGTATGTCTTGCCGTTCTCGTCTTTGCCGTAAAGATAATCACCTTCAAACCAAATTTTAATAATTTTCATCTTCTGCCTCCTTTCCAAAATATGATTTCCATCTATTCAATATAATATCTGCATTCTCGTCTATTACAAGAGCTATACGCTTTAAGTCGTTGTTCTTTATTTTATGTTTTTCTCTTAGTATGAATTTTTCTCCATTCCAGTCGAATATAGCAATGCCTTCTGTTCCTTCTACATGAACATGGGGCGGTTCGTGTTCCCTGCTATAAAAGAAAAACGAGAATCCGTAGAATCTAAATATTTCAGGCATATTACTTTTGTTTTTTACAAATGTAGGTATTCTTTTTGATACCTCGATACAAATGAGACTACTTTTAAGTTTGTTTAGCTAATTATGTTGCACAGAATAGTTGGCATAGAATTTCTGTACATGAAAAAAACTTTTATTTTCATTATTCGTAACCGAAACATCTATAAAGAAAACATGTGTAATGGTGGCACCAAAAGTGCTTCTATGCTGCACTTTTGGTGCAGCATAGAAATACTGATACTAAATGATAGCTTTATCACTGCCGGTATAATGGTTCAAAAATCAGAATTACATCCTTGTTTAAAGTGTGAGGGGTAAGCATCGACCCCTCACACCTTGAACCCCCGATAAACAGGGTCTTTCAAGGTGATTGGTGAGGGTGTGAGGGTAAAATGACCGAAGAAACTTTGGTTCTTCTCAAATTTTAGTGCAAGGTCTTTCTTTATTAATAAAAAATGCCATCAGACAAACTCCAGAACTCCATTTTACGTATAGTAATAAATGTCTCCTTAGCCTTATATACATAAATGTACTAAATTTTGAGAAGAGCCAATATTTTATACGTTTATGTCAACGTTTTTCTTTATTTTATTTTACAGGTAAAAAATTATTCGTACATTTGCAGTGCTGTTGGATGAAGACTCAATATTAGAGCTTTTTCATTTGATGGCGGACATTATAGTGGAAGCGTTTAGCTTCGTTTCATTGCTTGTGAATCTCGACAACTCACTGGTGCCTTGAAACGATGAAAGACGCTCCCTCTTGGATTGATATATATGCCCTAAATGTATATATACCCCAAGAGCGTGAGCTAACTTTTCATCTATTGGTATCCAGGGCAGTCGAGAGCCTACAAGCAGATAGAGAGAAAGTTAATAGGCTCACGCTTTTTCTGTTTTGTTCCTGTTTGTATTAATAGCATATCTTTTTTCTCGCTTTTCGAGCCGGAGCGTATGGTTGTAATACATAACTTTTGTATGAGAAAACTTTTACTTTTATTGATGCTTGTCAGCTCTGCTTTGTATGTAAGTGCCGGCATTGCCACAACCGATTGTATTTCTGTGAATGACGTTACTGTGGTGCCTGGCAGCGATGATGAGTATGAACTGTTTATCAGTCTCAAGGGGTCTCAGATTTATACGGCCTATGAGATGGATATTCAGTTTCCGTCAGGACTGGATGTGGTTATGGAAGATGGTTATCCCATTGTTGACATTTGTAATGATGACAAGGTCTATCCTCTTGTACAGAGGAAGACAGACCACACGATTACGAGTTCTTATAATGTTATAGGTAAAGGTATCCTTCGTCTGTCTTGCGTTTCATTGAAGAATTTGGATCTTGCTAAGGAGAAGGGTAAACTCCTTTCTGTCATATGCAAGGCCGGTCCTTACCTCAAGCCTGGCAATGTGGAGCTGAAGGTTACGAATCTACATCTGATTTCAAAAACAAGCGGTGAGGTACTGCAATATGACTGCTCCGACCAGACGCTTACAGTAAATGTTGAAAGCAAGAGCACGGCAAGTATAACGGTGAGCCCGAATAACAAGTGGGGCTCGTGTGTCCTGCCGGTCGGCGTTTCGCCTCTGCCCTCCGGACTGCAGGCTTATTCTGTTGTAGAGCGTTCTGATGACGGGTATTATGCCATACTGAACGAGGAAACGGAGATAAAACCGTATACTCCGTATCTCCTGTACGATGAGAATGGTTTTAGTGGTAGTTTCTCCGGCGATGTGGATGCAAGCAAGTATGCAGAAGTGGTGAAAGAGGGCATCCTGTATGGTGCCGTTGTTCCGCAGACCGTAGAAGATGGCTTTGTACTTCAGAACCAGGGCGATGGCGTAAAGCTCTACAGCATGTATGGCACGGAGTTTAACATTCCTGCCGGCAGGTGTTGGGTTGTGCCTGAAGAAAATAATGGTCCAAAGGTTATGGAGTTGACTTTCGGTGATACCAATGCTGTTCCGGGCGTCAAACTGTCTACGGATGAATTCCAGAGGAATGCAGATGTCGTTTATTCTCTATCAGGTCAGAGAATAGCTGTGCCCATGACAGGAAACATATATATAGTTAACGGACATAAAGTGTTGTGGCTTAAATAAATTACCTTAATGTATAAAAATTATGAAAAAGTTATTTTTGTTTAGTTTGTTCGTCTGTATTGGTGTTCTGCAGTGCTTGGCGTTTGATTATACAGATGAGAATGGTGTGACGTGGGGATGTTACATCACGTCAGTGGATGACAAGACGGTGACGATAAATTCGGCATCAAACTATGGTGATGAAGTGGTTATACCGGAAATGGTATATAAAGGTACTTCGGATAAGTATACTGTAACAGACCTTTCTCTCTTTTTCAAAGACAACAAGACTTTGGAGAAAGTGACGTTGCCGAAGACTGTAAATATGCTTGGCGGTTTTTCAAGTTATGGTGATGGAATGTTCCAGAATTGCATAAGCTTGAAAGAAGTCTTGAATACTTCCCAACTTCAACTTATTGGAAGTTATACATTTTCTGGATGTACTAATCTTACAGAAGTTGATTTAAGTTCTTGTGTGTATATTCAAAGTAAGGCTTTTTTTAGATGTTCAAATCTTGTATCTGTCGGTAATCTAAAGAATTGTACTTCAATAAGATACTCCGCTTTTGAAGATTGTTCAAAATTGCAGGAAGTCGGTGAGTTGTCGAGTTGTAAGACTATAGAAAGTTCCGCTTTTCAAAATTGTAGTAGCTTAAAGAGTCTGCCGGGATTAAAACTGACATCTATTCCTAATTATGCATTTTCAGATTGTTCAAACCTTGAGACTATAGATTTGTCTGAGTGTACTTCTATTGGCAGTAATGCTTTTTCTTATTGTTCCAATTTATCAAATATAGATACAAAGAATTGTCAAACATTTGGAGAAGCAACTTTCAGTAATTGTTCATCTTTGACCGAGATTGATTTAACTTCTTGTAAGGCTCTTGAGAAAAGTCTTTTTGCAGAGTGCTCAAGCTTGTCAAACGTTATTGGTATTGAAAAGTTCAAAAGTATACCTGATTATGCTTTTAGGGGCACAGCATTGAAAGCCGTCAACTTTCCGTTGTGTACCTCGGTCGGAGATTATGCATTTAACTATTGCAAATCATTGACTACGATAGACTTTCCAAAAGTCGGAATCCTTGGAAGTAACGCTTTTCAAAGTACAGCAATCGCTAAAGTTTCTCTTCCGGAGTCATTAAAGAGCATGGGGCCTTCATGCTTTAATTCTTTATGTGAATATACTTTCAACGGTACGACCCCTGCAAAATTGAGCGGTGATGCCTTCGGTAGTCTCGCTATAATAAAAGTTCCACAGTCAGCAGTCTCTACTTATAAGTCTGCTGATGTATGGAGCAACTATGCCGACAAGATATTCTCAATGAGCGACAATTTCGACTATGATGTTACTACTACCGCAATGGAGAAGCAATCAGGTCTGGAACAGGCAATCGGTGCTACGAATATGGCAAAGGTCGTTTCGCTGAAAGCAACGGGAACGATAAACAGCTACGACATAATAATGATAAGGAACAAGATGACCAATCTGCATTATCTTGATCTTTCAGCAGCCGACATCGTAGCTAACGACTATGAGTATTATACGGGAAGTCATACAACAGCTAATACCGTAGGCCGTAATATGTTCAGGGATTTGGATAAGCTCATTACCGTTAAGTTGCCGAATAGTGCTACGACAATAGGTTTTTATGGAATGAGCAGTTGCAGTAATCTTATGACGGTTGAATTTCCTAAGAATTTGACAAGTATCGGAGGTGATGCTTTTGGCTCTTGCTCTTCATTGGATAATGTAGTTTTGCCGAATGGACTAACGACAATAGGTTCTTATGCATTTAGTCATTGTAGAAACCTTAAGTCAATAGAGTTTCCGCCAACGTTAAAATCTATAGGAAGTTGTGCTTTCTATTACTGTATTTAGCCCCTTATAACCAACCATAACTACTTATAACTAGCCATATCTAAAACCTTGATTTTCAATACTCTTTGATTTTTAACACTTACTGAGCGCTTTTTGGCAGTTCCCGATTTTCCACATATTTTTGCAGCGTATTTCTACCGTGGAGAATTTGCGGAGCTTTTATTTTGTCATGTCGTGAACAGAGTTTACATCGGTTTACGAGTGGTTACAATGGATGACAGATTTGAGGCTGATATACAAGAAGCGTAATATCGTGGACTCTGTTGACAAGTGTTGTCGATGGTTCACTTCCGTTTTCTCCATCGGTGGAATACTCTAATGATGTAGAACGAAACAATATCAAAGAGTATGAGACCAACAAGAAAATGTGAATTTTGCGACAAGACATTCGTGCCACGGAGCGGTATGCAGAAGTATTGCTCTGAGGAATGTCAGGCGGAGGCAAAACGTATCAGAAAGAAACGGCAACAGGACTTGATAAAAGGAATTGAGCCAATCATGGATTTGCAATGTCAAGAGTATCTGACATTCTCAAAGGCTGCGGTGCTGATGGGTTGTACACGCCAGTATGTGTACAAACTTGTGGCTAACGGCAAATTGAAGGCATCCCGACTGAGCAGTCGAATGGCGTTTGTGCGTAAGTCAGACATTGAGAAGATGTTTGATAGTAATCCATATAAACGTGTAATTCCATGTGGCAAAAACAGAAAACACGTCACCCCAAAGACTTCAAAGAAATCAGAAAAGCAAGAACCGATAATAGGGAAAGAAGAGAATGAGGTGCTTGACTATTATTCTGCCGAGGAGGTTATGTCCCTTTATAAAGTCAAGAAGTCTTGGCTTTATACATCTGCCAAGCGCAACCAGATACCGATGTGCCGTATCGCTGGCAAAAACTATTACAGCAAACGTCATATTGACGAGTTTTTTGGTACTGCCATTGACCTCAACAGCATCACGGAATGGGTTACGGCTGATGAGGTGGAGACTGTCTTTTGTATGAGCAAGACTGCACTCCGAGCATATACCTACCGCCACAAAATACCAACCAAGCGAGAGTACGGACGTACCTATTACTCCAAGGAACATCTTGAAGAACTTCGCAGAACCGACTTGATGAACGATGACAACTATTATACCACCGAGCAGGTGCAACAGTTGTATGGTCTGACAAGTGCCAACATCTGCCATATCGTAAAAGTGCATCACATAAACAAGGTGAAAGTGGGTGTGAAGAACCTGCTTTTGAAGGTGGATGTGGAGCGAGCAATGGCAGAAAGGGCAGCTAAAGGACTGTGATTTCAAGTGATTTCAGCATTATCCATCAATGACTGCAAATAATTGGAGTCACGGATGCATCATTTTATTCCTTTGCAGCCGTGAAGAGACACTTCACCACGAATAATCATCAATAATACATATCAGTTATGAGCAACATTTGCAAGACCGTATCATTGCGTACACGCAAAATCAAGGACGGACACATGCTGTCCTATTATCTTGACTATTATCCTGGCTATCGTGATGAGAGCACGATGAAAGTCATCCGCCATGAGTCGCTTGGCATCTACATCTATGCCAAGCCGAAGAACCAGATGGAACAGAAGTACAACCTCAACCTTACTGCAAGAGCCGAGGCGATACGCTGCCGTCGTTTCGAGGCTATCGTCAACGAGCGTTACGATTTCTTCGACAAGGAGAAGATGAAAGGCGATTTCCTTGCCTACTTCAAGAAACTGGCGGACAAGAAAAACTCCAAGTGGCAGCACGTCTATATGCACTTTCGTACCTTCACGCAAGGCAAGTGTACCTTCGGGGAGATAAACGTTGACTTGTGCAACAGATTTCGTGAGTATCTGCTTACAGCACCACAGGGACTGCATAAGAACAGAAAGCTACATATCAACTCAGCAGCCAACTACTGGTCAACTTTCCGTGCATCAATCCACACAGCATATCGTGACCGCAAGATAAAGGAGAATCCAAATGGTTTCTTGGAGCGTATCGAGACAATCCCGACTGACAAGGAGCATCTTTCACAGGACGAGGTTATCCGCTTGGCATCCACTCCATGCTCTGCCCCTGCATTGAAGCGAGCCTTCCTGTTCTCTTGTCTTACGGCATTGAGAAAAAGCGACATTAAGAAGCTCACTTGGGAAGAAATACAGCCATACGGCAGCGATGGTGTAATGTATGTCACCACTCGAATGCAGAAGACAAAGGACATCGTGCATAACCCAATCAGTGAGGAAGCCTTGGAACTGATAGGCTATTCACCGGATAAACGTGGCAAGGTGTTCCCCGACTTCAAGGACTCCATGACACAGGCACCGCTGAGGAATTGGCTGAAAGATGCAGGAATAACCAAGCATATCTCCTACCATTGCTCACGTCACAGCTTTGCCTGTCTCCAGCTTGACGCAGGGACCAGTATTGCCGTAGTGCAGCGTTATCTCGGTCACAAGAATGTGGCAACAACAGAGGTCTACGCAAAGATTTCTGATGCACAGAAGCGTGCTTCTGTTGGCTGCATTACATTGAGAAAGTAACCATTTGACAATAACACGCAGAAAAGGACTGTTGGAATGATAGTGTTCCAATAGTTCTTTTCGCGTTTTGTTGGTTCTATTTGTGGTCGTGGATAGAACCAATCCGACAACTACACCCTAAAATCTATTGATATTTGGGAGTTACTGCAAGTTTATCTTTTTCTCGCCCTTACCTTT
>DCBP01000001.1:0-2749 GCA_002314055.1 Prevotella sp. UBA1104 | reverse complement strand
CAATCAGCGACAACTGATACTACCGAGCAGTTTCAAGTATGATTCAGAGTATGAAATCATATTAGAACGCAAATAAAGTGTAAAAGATGGAGTGTCCGAGAAAGGATATGCTGATTTTATATGCTTCTGCATCTAACTTTGTGGAAAATTTTGAACGTAAAATTATAAAGACAAAACTATGACAGTAAAAAAGACAACTTCAGATTGTACCATCTACGCAATGATAGGTACGGCTATTCTCGCCATTTCCCTTGTAGTGGCGATGTATGTAGGCAATGACTTCCACCAAAGTCTATTTGTCGAGTTTATAACCTTTGCTGGAAGTAACATCTTGCTTTGGGCAATATTCCTTTCTATGGTTAATTGTCCTTATGAACTGATGACCATTGGTAATAATAACAAGACGAAGAAAACCTTTATAGAAGCAGAGTCAGCAACAGAACAAGAACAACCAACACAAGCCTTATCACAAGCAGAGTCTGTAAAATACACCCATGAGGACTATGCCAAGTGTGTAGAGACACAAGAAAAAGAAGCGCAGGAGGAAAAGGACAAGCGAACAAGAGCTGTACTTGACTATGTGCATCGCACCATGTCACGTTTCCTGTATGAGGAAGATTTGCACAAAGTCCTTGATGATGTCAAGGAATGGAGTAACGACTGCAATCATACCCCAACAGCAATCAATCGTTTCAAAGAAAATGTTGAGAATATTCCACTCAGACACTTTGTCTGGAATATTGCAGAGCGTTTGGGTAAGCGTGATTACACAATGGCAATGCGAATAGCTTTCATCAAGGCATTGTTTCCAAAGCCGTTTGAAGGCTTGGACTACAGTACATTGAAGAACATGAAAGCACCATGTTCCAATGATGTCATTCCGATTGACGAGCCTGCCAATAGTGGATATGATTTTCATGGTGTGACGGTGGAAACTCCCGAATAATCCCCATTGTTAGAGTTATTCCTTCGTGAATGACAAATGGTTGTCACGAATCGCAGTAACGGAAGCATCATTCTGTTCCTTTGTCCCAGTTTTTTAAATCACTTGTATATGACAAAGGAATTAACTTTCAACGACCTTCCAATGGTCGTTGCCCAGCTTCGGGATGAAGTGGTGGGCATGAAGCAGATGCTCGTCAATCTGCAATCACAGAACAAGCCACACAAGGCGAACACGCACATACCTATGAGTGTGGAGGAAGCATCGGCATATCTCAAGATGCCGATGGCTACCCTCTACATGAAACTTGGCAATGGTAGCATTCCTGCCACAAAGCCTGGCAAGCGTTACTGCCTATATCAAGACGAGCTTGACAAGTGGCTGGAGACTAACCGCAAGAATCCTGTACCTCTCACGGCGGAGGAAGAGAACGCAGCCATTCTTGCAGGAAACAAGCGCAAGCCGAAACCCTTAAACTGGTAATATCATGGATGCGCTTGAAATTTGTAACAAGCTACGCTCGGAGGTTTCGGGCGTAGCCTCTTCTGGCATACCTCTTGATGTCTTTCCACAAAAGATGCAGCAGATGGTACTTGACTTGGCGAGGATGGAGAACTATTCCATTGAGTTCACCGTCACTTCCCTAATATCCGCTATGGCGGCAGCCATTGGCAACTCCTGCTATATCCGTATCAAAGGCAATTGGATTACGCCACCTATTTTATATGTCATGCTTGTGGGCAAGCCCGGAGTCGGTAAGACACCACCCTTGAACTTTGCCTATAAGCCATTGCATGAGATTGACACGGAAGAACATCATAAGTTTAAGATGCTAAAGGAAGAGTATGCTTCCATAGTAGAACGGAACAAGGGCAAGAAACGAACGGATTGGGAGTCGTTGCCTCCTATACCTATTTTGCACAAGAACATCATGAATGACTTCACGCCAGAGATACTGATGCGCAACCATGATGCAAACCTCAGAGGTGTAGCTGTCGTGGTGGATGAGATAATGGGACTGTTCAATACCATCAACCGCTACAACAACAGTTCGTTTGTACAACAGATGCTGTCCGCTCACAACGGCTTGCCTTTAGATGTGTCTCGTTGCAATCTTGATTGCCCCTTACGGATTGACCATCCTTGCATTCAGATTGCTGGGACTATCCAGACTGGCATTGTACATGAGCTTTACGACATGGGCTTCAAGAAGAATGGCTTTCTTGACCGTTTTCTTTTCGCCTTTCCTAAGGATTTGAAGATTACACCTTGGATAAAGGAGACAAAGCCGGATGCAGTCATGATTGACAGACCTTATTGTGTATGGAAAGAAATCATAGACAAGGCAGTGTCTCTTCCTTTTGCGGAAGGCATTTTCAATGTACTTGACTTGTCAGATGAAGCAATCGACATATTCTATGACTGGCACAATGAGAATATTGAACGGCAGAACGCCATTTCAGACGAACGGCTGATAGACACACGCTTTGCCAAGGTTCCATTAAACACGGCACGGCTTGCCTTGATATTCCAATTATTTCGTTGGGCTTGTGGGGAGTCTCACAAGGATTTCGTTGATGCCGAGTCCGTGAATGCTGCTATTCGGATGAGTGATTACTTTGAGATTTCATACAAGAGGATGGAATACCTCGTTTCAACCGAGGCTATCGACCCTGTGAAGAAACAATGGTTCGACTCGTTGGACAATAAATTTATCACAGCCGAAGCCGTAAAGTCTGGGGCGGAACTTGGAATATGCAAACGTATGGTCATGTATATGCTTGCAGACCTCAAAGAAAAGAATAT
>DCBP01000089.1 GCA_002314055.1 Prevotella sp. UBA1104 | reverse complement strand
TTTCTTCTTGCTCTTTCTGACTCAGTAACTGTTTTGTAACAGCGTTCGTTCTCAAAAGCGGATGCAAAGGTAGGGAGTTTTTGGATAACTTCCAAATATTTTGAAAAAAAAATGCAAGAAATCCTGCCATTTTCGTAATATCTTACAAAATTGGTAATATCCATCCTCACGTCACCTTATATATATTTTGCGCGCGCGAAGTGGTTTAGATTATTATGGCAGTAATGTGTTATTCTGTTTTTGGGGATGATTTATCAATATAATCCAATATAAGATTCACAGTTTGCTGAACGCTCATATGTGTTACATTAATAACGAGGTCGTAGTTTCTTGCATCATACCGGCTTTTGCCAGAGAATTTTTTCGTGTATGCTTCCCTACCCTTGTCGAATTTGTCTATTGCCTTAACAGCTTCTTCTTCGGTCAGGTTTCTTACTTTCATCATTCTTTCAATACGCTGCGGCATATCGCAAGTGATAAAAATTTTCAGAGCATTTGGATTATCACGGAAGATGTAGAATCCAGACCGTCCGGCAATAACGCACGACTCGTCTTCTGCCAGTTGGCGCAAGAAATCGCTTTCTACCTTGAACACGTTATCTGTAGTAGCTACCGTGTTTTCCACATCGAAACGTTCCTCTATACGGTAGCGGTTCATATAACTTTCTACGAGACTGTTCCACCAGTTGAATTTAGAAGATCTCACTTCTTCGAGTTCATCCACGGAAAGGTTAAATTTTTTCGTGAGTTCCTTGACAATTGCCTTGTCGTAGAATTTTACTCCAAGTTTTTTAGCAAGTTCTTCGCCTATTGCATGTCCACCGGAACCTACTTCACGGTTGATTGCGATTACGAATTTCTGATTCTTGTCCATAGTGGTTGTGTTTTTATAATATTCGGTTTGACAGATGTTTTCGGTTACAAATGTAGTAATTTTATTTTATATAGCGAACATTATTCTTCTATTTTTTCAAAAAAAAGATTTTGAAATGAATGTAGAGACATATCATCAATAATGGTGGCACCAATGGTGCTTCTATGCTGCACTTTTGTTGCGGCATAGAAACACCATTGGTGCAGCATGGAAATGACGGTACCATATGACTGTCTTGGAAACACTATATTTCTTTGTCAGCTTTTAAATATAACAAATTCGGTTCAAGAAAAAGTCAACGGAAGTTAGTACAAATCAACAAAAAACATAAAATGATTGAATTTTTACGTTACAATAGTTGATAATATAAAGCTATTTTGTAACTTTGCACCCAAATACATTTTTAACAAGACATATATAGAAAGAAAATGGCTGGAACAAAGAAAATCAAGACAGCATTGGTATCAGTCTTCCATAAAGACGGACTGGACGAGTTGCTCGCCAAGCTGAACGCCGAAGGAGTGAAGTTTCTCTCGACAGGAGGCACACAGAAGTTTATAGAATCCTTAGGATATGACTGTCAGGCAGTAGAAGACGTGACGACATACCCGTCAATTCTCGGCGGACGCGTAAAGACCCTTCATCCAAAAATATTCGGTGGAATTCTGGCACGCCGCGACAACGAAGGCGACCGTGAGCAGATGTCGCAGTATGAGATACCGGAGATAGACTTGGTTATCGTAGACCTTTATCCATTTGAGGACACAGTGGCAAGTGGTGCTTCAGAGGCAGACATAATTGAGAAGATTGACATTGGCGGAATTTCGCTCATCCGCGCCGGAGCAAAGAATTTTAAGGATGTTGTTATCGTTCCAAGCAAGTCAGAATACGGCATTCTGCTTGACATTCTGAACAAGAAGGGAGCAGAGACAGAAATCGAGGAGCGCCGCATGTTCGCCACACGCGCTTTCGGCGTAAGCAGCCATTATGACACAGCCATCCACGCATGGTTTGAGAAATAAACACATTATATATAATAAGGGAATATGGGATTTTTTTCTTTTATTCAGGAAATAGCAATGGACCTTGGAACGGCAAACACGATTATCATCAGTGATGACAAGATTGTGGTTGACGAGCCGTCGGTAGTGGCTTTAGACCGCCGCACAGACAAGATGATAGCTGTGGGTGAAAAAGCCAAAATGATGTATGAGAAGACTCATGACAATATACGCACGATACGCCCGCTTCGCGACGGAGTGATAGCCGACTTTACCGCTTGCGAGCAGATGATGCGCGGTCTTATCAAGATGGTACACACAGGCAGCCGCCTGTTTTCGCCTTCATTGCGCATGGTGATTGGTGTTCCTTCAGGTTCAACCGAAGTAGAGTTGCGTGCAGTACGCGACTCGGCAGAGCATGCCGACGGAAGAGACGTGTATCTGATTTTCGAGCCAATGGCAGCAGCCATCGGTATCGGCATCGACGTAGAGGCACCAGAAGGCAACATGATTGTTGATATCGGCGGTGGAAGTACCGAAATTGCCGTAATCTCGCTTGGCGGAATTGTTTCAAACAACTCTATCCGTACTGCCGGTGATGATTTGACAGCCGACATTCAGGATTACATGAGCCGTCAGCACAACGTGAAGGTGAGCGAGCGTATGGCAGAACGTATCAAGATACATGTAGGTTCGGCACTGACCGACCTTGGCGACGAGGCACCAGAGGATTACATCGTGCATGGTCCGAACAGGATAACGGCACTTCCGATGGAAGTTCCGGTATGCTATCAGGAAATAGCCCACTGTATCGACAAGACAATAGCAAAGATTGAGAATGCCGTGCTCTCGGCACTCGAGAACACTCCACCAGAGCTCTATGCCGATATCGTGAAGAACGGTATCTACCTGACAGGCGGTGGCGCATTGCTGCGCGGACTCGACAAGCGATTGACAGACAAAATCAGCATACCGTTCCATATTGCAGAGGATCCGTTGCACAGCGTGGCAAAGGGTGCCGGCATAGCACTGAAGAATGTAGACCGGTTCTCATTCCTAATGAGATAACATAAAAGTAAGAGAGTAAAAAAGGTAAAAAAGTAAAAGAGTACGGCGTAAGCCCCGATTACCAATTTGCTTTTTTTACCTTTTTGCGTTCTTGCTTTTCTACTTTTTTTTTACTATTACAACAATGCGCAATCTATTGGCCTTTCTGGCAAAAAACAACCATTGGTTTGTATTCATACTGCTTGAGGTGATAAGTTTCGTACTGCTTTTTCGCTTCAACAGCTTTCAGGGTAGCGTTTTTTTCTCCTCGGCAAACGCCGTGGCAGGAAAGATATACGAATACAATTCTGCCGTAACGACATTTTTCAACATGTCGCAAAACAACAAGCGGCTCAGCGAGCGTAATCTTATGTTGGAACAGCAAGTGCGCAACCTATCACAATACATCGCAAGACATAACGGCGATTCTCTTTTCCTGGAGCAAAGTCAAAAGACCGCCCTCGCCGGACTAAAGCTCATCCCTGCCAAAGTTATCTCTAACTCAACTGACAAGGAAGATAATCTCATAACAATCGACAAGGGACGTGCCGACGGAGTGAGAGAAGACATGGGCGTAGCCTGTGGAACAGGTGTCGTAGGAGTGGTTTACATGGCGTCCGACCACTATGCAATCGTCATTCCTGTAATCAATGTAAACTCCAATATCAGTGTTACAATACGTAAGAGAGGATATTTCGGATTTCTACACTGGAAGAGCAAACCGTCGGACATTGCCTATATCGACGATGTGCCACGACATGCACGGTTCGCCCTCGGCGACTACGTAGTAACCAACGGCTATTCATCCATTTTCCCTGCCGGCATCATGGTGGGAAAGATTCTGCATGTATTCAATTCAGCCGACGGACTGTCGTACAGAGTTCAAATAAGACTAGCCACAGACTTCGGCAATCTTCGCCATGTTTGTGTAATCGACAACTCAACGCTGAAGGACAAGGCACTGCTGCTAAAAGCGGCGCAAGACTCGCTCCGCCCGAGACAAGACAACAAATAAGGACTCATACCTATATATAATATATAAAGGAAAACATCTATGAGTATAGACATCTTCAGGAATTTATTCCTTTTCATAATATTAGTATTGGCACAGATACTCGTGCTAAACCACATCCACCTTTTTGGATGTGCCACCCCGTTGCTGTATGTATACTTCATACTGCGGTTCAAGAGATACTATCCGCAATGGGCACTGCTCGTATGGGGATTCTGTCTCGGTCTGTGTGTCGACATATTCTCAAACACAGCCGGACTTGCAGCAGCATCCCTTACGCTCGTGGCACTGATACAGCCCTACGTGCTCAACATGTTCATCGCCCATGACAACAAAGACGAGATAAAGCCAACGTTCCGCACCATAGGACCCGGAAAATACATATCCTACACACTGATATGCGTGTTCGTGTTCTGTCTCGTATTCTTTACCCTCGAGGCATTCAACTTCTTCAACTGGCTGCAATGGCTGTCGAATATCATCGGCAGCACACTGATAACCACAGTGTTCGTTATGGTGCTGGAAAACGTAAGGAGGAGATAGAATGAGCAAAGATTTCGGACTTGAAAACAGGCAATATGTCATAGGCGGAGCTGCACTCACGATTATCGTGATATACATTATCCGCCTATTCACGCTACAGATAATGAGCGAGGACTACAAGAAGAATGCCGACAGTAATGCCTTTCTCAAGAAGATAGAGTTTCCGGCAAGGGGAGCGATAACCGACCGCCACGGCAAACTGCTCGTCTTCAACCAGCATGCCTACGACATAATGGTTGTAATGAACGAAGAAAGGGGCAGACTCGACACAACTGCCTTCTGCCAGACACTCGGCATAACGAAAGAGTATTTCATAAAAAGGATGGACGACATTAAAGACCGTTCGAAAAATCCAGGATACTCGCGTTTCACGCAACAGCTCTTCATGAGTCAGGTAACGACCGACGAATTCAGTATCTTCCAGGAAAAAATCTACCGATTCCCCGGTTTCTACATACAGAAGAGAAGCATCCGCCAGTATATCTACCCGTATGCCGCCCACATGCTGGGCGATGTTGGAGAGGTGAACGATGCCGATATCGAGGAGGATGACTATTATCAGCCAGGCGATTACATCGGTAAGCTCGGACTTGAAAAATACTACGAGAAAGAACTGAGGGGAAAGAAAGGAGTACACATTCTGTTGCGCGATGCCCACGGCAGGATACAGGGAAGCTATCAGAACGGAAAACTCGATACGAGACCCGTAGCCGGCAAGGATCTCACGCTCGGTATCGACCTAAACCTTCAGGCTCTCGGCGAGCGACTCATGCAAGGCAAGATAGGAAGTATCGTGGCAATAGAACCGTCAACCGGCGAGGTACTCGCCATGGTGTCGTCGCCAAGCTACGATCCCCGACTGATGACCGGGCGACTGAGAGGCAAGATGCACCGCTACCTGATGCGCGACCCGCACCGACCGCTGCTCAACCGCTCCATCATGGGACAGTATCCGCCAGGATCTACATTCAAAACCTCGCAAGGCCTCACCTTCCTCTCGGAGGGAATAATAACCCCGTCGACAGCATTCCCGTGTCATCACGGATTCTCATACCACGGACTCCACGTTGGCTGCCACGGCCATCCGTCGCCCCTAAGCATCGTTCCGGCAATAGGAACCTCCTGCAACGGCTTCTTCTGCTGGGGACTGTATTACATGATGGGAAACAGACGGAAATACAAAACTGTACAAGATGCCATGAACACTTGGCGAGACTACATGGTAAGTATGGGATTCGGCTACAAGCTCGGAATAGACCTGCCGGGAGAAAAGCGCGGACTGATACCGAATGCGCAATTCTACGACAAGGCATACAAGGGCTCATGGAACGGACTGACGATAATCAGTATCTCCATCGGACAGGGCGAGGTGAACCTCACGCCGCTACAGATAGCCAACCTCGGTGCGACAATAGCAAACCGTGGCTATTACTACACGCCTCACGTTGTAAAGAACGTGAAGGGAGAATATCTGAAACCGGAATTCAGAGAGAGACACTATACCAAAGCAAACCGCAGGTCATACGACTATATCGTTGCCGGAATGCGCAAGTCAGCACTCGACGGAACGTGCAAAATGCTCTCGAGATATAATTTCGAACCTTGCGGAAAAACTGGAACGGCACAGAACCGCGGGCACGACCACTCTGTATTCATGGGCTTCGCTCCAATGAACAAACCAAAGATAGCAATCGCCGTATACGTGGAAAACGGCGGATGGGGCGCCGACTACGGAGTGCCTATCGGAGGACTGATGATGGAACAGTATATTAACGGGAAACTCTCGCCGGCATCAGAAAAGATGGCAGCAGAGTTCCAGCATAGACATATTTCATATGGCACAAGTGACAGATAAACAGCCAAGCATACTGAAATCGCTCGACTGGTGGACAATTGGCATTTACATCGCACTGCTTATCTTCGGATGGATAAGCGTATGCGGTGCGAGCTACACTTACGGCGACAATGACATTTTCAGCCTCAGCGCACGCTCAGGCATGCAGATTGTATGGATGGGAACATCAATAGCCCTGGGATTCGTGTTGCTCATGCTCGACAACAAGTTCTACGACACGTTTGCCTACGTAATCTATGCCGCCCTGTTGCTGTTGCTGTTCGCCACAATCTTTAACCCCCACGAGATAAAAGGCTCGCGCTCATGGCTGGTACTGGGACCGCTGCGACTGCAGCCGGCAGAGTTTGCGAAGTTCGCCACAGCCCTTGCCGTGGCAAAACTGATGAGCACATACGGTTACGACATCCATCGGTGGAAGGACTTTGCAGCGGCATGCGCCGTAGTAATGCTCCCGATGCTCTTTATCGTGGCACAGAAAGAGACAGGTTCAGCCCTTGTCTACCTGTCGTTCTTCCTCATGTTCTACCGTGAGGGAATGCCTGGCAGCATATTGTTCACAGGAGTGGCGATGGTGGTATATTTTGTCGTCGGCATACGCTTTGGCGAAACATACATAACGCCGACACCAACACCAGTAGGGCCATTTGTCGTTCTGCTTCTTGTACAGATATTCACCGCCGGAATGGTCAGAATATACTGCAAGGACAAGCATCAGTCGTGGCAGATAGCAGGCTATTCGATTCTTGCAACGGTATTAGCCATACTCGTTGCAAAATTCGTCATTCCGTTCAACATCATATATGTGCAGATGGCTGTAACAGTGATACTTATAGGCTTCCTGCTCTATCAGGCACTGTATACAAGGATGAGGAACTATTTTCTAATATTGATATTCACTATAGGTTCCGTGGCATTCTTCTATTCAGCAAGCTATGTTCTCAACGACGTGATGCAACCCCATCAGCGAGTAAGAATCAACGTTCTTCTGGGACTCGATGAAGATTTGAAGGGTGCCGGATACAACGTTCACCAAAGCGAGATAGCCATCGGCTCTGGCGGACTGCGCGGCAAAGGGTTTCTGAACGGAACCCAAACGAAGCTGAAATTCGTTCCGGAGCAGGACACCGACTTCATCTTCTGTACCGTAGGCGAAGAGGAAGGGTTCCTCGGTTCGGCAGGAGTCTTGCTACTTTTTCTTGCCTTGATTTTCCGACTTATAAAGATGGCAGAACGCCAGCCGTTCCGCTTCGGACGAGTCTACGGCTACTGCGTGTTAAGCATCTTTCTGTTCCATGTATTCATTAATGTGGGCATGGTATTAGGCTTGACCCCTGTTATCGGAATTCCGCTGCCGTTCTTCAGCTATGGCGGTTCCTCGCTGTGGGGATTCACCATATTACTGTTCATATTCCTAAAGATTGATGCAACAAGGGAAGTTAGCAAATAAACAAAAGCTGACGCTGTTGGAAGAAAAAGGAAATAAGGAAAGAGTTTTGGGAAACTTATGGATTAGAATAAAAGGGCATGCAAATCTGCATACCCTTTTCATCTTTAAATACGCCATTCAGCGTAGTCAACTAAAGCATATCCGAATAAATTACTATTCCTTTCTCCAGAGTTTCGACATATCCTCAAGGCTCTTGCCTTTTGTCTCCGGAACAAGTTTCCAGACGAACAGGGCGGCAAGGATACAGATAACGCCATAGAGTCCGTAAGTAAACCAGTGGCCGAAATCATCACCCTCAGTAAGGTGCATGTTGAACATCGGCACGAAAGTAGAACTTACTATAAAGTTGAATATCCACTGGAAGGCAACGGCAATGGCAACAGCAGCACCACGGATAGTGTTAGGGAAGAGCTCGGCAATGAGCACCCATGCGATAGGTCCCCATGAGAACATGAAGCTTGCACTGTAAACCATTATACTAATCATCGTAAGAGTGCCGAGAGACGGATTGCCAAACGTCAAGGCAACGCCGAGGGCACCGATAGCCATGCCGATTGAGCCCCAGATAAGCAATGGCTTTCTGCCAAGTTTCTCAACGGTGAACACGGCAACAAGGGTGAACGAGATATTCACGATACCCATAATGACTGTCTGCACCATAGGGTTCTGCATACCCATATCCTGGAAGATTCGCGGAGCATAATATAATACGGCATTGATGCCGACTGCCTGTTGGAACACACTGAGCATGACGCCCACGAAAATACACATGAAGCCATAAGAGAAAAGCTTTTCCGTCTTTACCGTAATGGTGTTCTTAATATCATTGATGATCTCGTCGGCAACACGGCTACCGTTAATACGGGTGAGGATACTGCGCGCCTTGTCGTCCTGTCCTATCATGACCAGATAGCGCGGTGTCTCCGGCACGAAGCAGATAAGCAAAGTGAAGAGTCCTGCCGGCACACACTCGCTGCCGAACATATAGCGCCAGCCGGTCTCCACCGTCCACTGGCAATCCGCCCAGTTGGCAATCTGCCCCACGGCATCATACAACGGGTTGGCATGAGAACCGAGAATGATGAAATTGACGAAATAAACTACTAGCTGACCGAAAATGATTGCAAACTGGTTCCAGCTTACAAGCATTCCGCGGATATTGCTCGGAGCGACCTCGCCGATATACATCGGACAGATAGCCGATGCCATGCCGACACCTATTCCGCCAAGCACGCGGTAGATATTAAAGACAACGAGCAGGGTCATGTTGGCATTGCCCTGCGGCAGAATATAGGTTTCCGGTTCCATTGAGCCCCATGCCGAAAGGAAGAAACAAACTCCGGCAAATATCAAGGAGCGTTTTCTGCCGAACCGACTGGCAAACAATCCGGACAACGCACTTCCGATGATGCAGCCTATAAGCGCACTCGATGATGTGAATCCGTGCATAAAGTCGGTATACTCAAAATCCGGGGAGCTTTTGAAGAAAGCCTGAAGTCCCTTCTCCGCACCGGAAATAACAGCCGTATCGTATCCGAAGAGAAGTCCTCCCAATACGGCAACCATAACAATTGAGATAAGGTAGGACTTGCTACCTTTTTGTTCTTGTTCCATTATTCTTGACTATTTTATTAGGTTAGTATTTTTATACGCCGCAAAGGTAACACTAATTATCCAAACAACACAGAAAGAAGGGAAAGCAATAAATAAAAAATTAAAAAACAAACATTATATTCCCCCTGTTTTGATAAAAATTCCACCTTAAAACACCATGACCAACATGTTTTTTGCGAATAAAAAAAGAAAAGTCGATAATTTTTAGTAAGTTTGCAAAAAAGAAAAGAGACATGATAAATATTCCGCGGTGGGAACAGAGGCTCAACAGCTACGAAAAGGCAACAAAAAGGCTTGCAGAAGTTGTAAATGAAAGTATGCACAGGGAACTCAACTCTATAGAAAGGGATGGACTTGTACAAAGATTTGAGTTTACACACGAACTTGCCTGGAAGCTCATGAAAGCGTATGCCGAATATCAAGGTGACAATGATATCGGAGGCTCACGGGATGCAACACGAAAAGCCTTCGAAATGGGACTGATAACCGATGGACAGATATGGATGAACATGATAAAAAGCAGGAACGAGACATCTCACAACTACAATGGAGAAATTGCTGACGAAGTTGTAGAATATGTGGTAAATGACTTCTTCCCCGCACTAAAGGCATTTTACCTGAAGATGAAGAACCTCTCGCAGCTTTCACCTAACGATATCTTTTCTTTATGAAATTCGGACTTGAAGACAAGGTCGTTGACACAATAGTCAAGACTATCGCAATACACAAAGAAGTGGAATGCGCCATAGTATACGGATCGAGAGCGAAAGGCAACTACCGCAACAACTCGGATATAGACCTGACACTTGAGGGGAAAAAGTTGAGCCATAGAACACTCTTTCTAATAGAGCAACAACTGGACGACCTGTTATTGCCATGGAATATTGACTTGTCTATAAAATCAGAAATAAAGAACGAGGATTTAATAAAAGAAATTGAAACCTACGGAAAGGTGATATACAAGAAGAAATGAAATTCAGAGACGTTATCGGACAAGAAGAAGCCAAAAGGCAACTGCTGCAACTCGTAGCTGAAAGCCGAGTGCCTCACGCCATGCTGCTATGCGGTCCAATGGGGTGCGGCAAGATGGCATTGGCTCTTGCCCTGGCATCTTTTCTGCTCGGCGAACGGGACGACAGCGACCCTCTCGAAGCTGAAGCTGCAAAGAAGATGCCGGAGCTATCGCCAGAGAAGAGAAGAAATGCAGAAGCGATGCTCGCAAAATATTCGCATCCCGACCTCTTGTTCTCCTACCCCGTCATCAAACCGGCAGGAACTGGCTCCGACCATAAGATGACGAGCGACGACTTTGCAAAGGAATGGCTGCAGGTGCTTAGCCAAAGTCCTTACTTCTCCATCGACCAGTGGCTCACGGCAATGAAAGCCGAAAACCAGCAGGCAAGAATCAGTGTGGGCGAAAGCGAATCGCTAATCCGCAAGCTGAGCATGAAATCAAGTCAGGGCGGATACAAAGTCTGCATTATATGGCTGCCGGAGAGGATGAACGGCGAATGCGCAAACAGTCTGCTGAAACTGATTGAGGAACCGCCCCACATGACAGTCTTCATAATGGTATGCGAGGAGCCGGAGAAACTTCTTGAAACGATACGCAGCCGAACACAACGCTTTGACATCAAGAAAATAGACACTCCTACACTGGAGAAAGCCCTCGTGGAAAAGCGCTACATCGCTCCGGAAGTAGCAAAACGCATAGCAAGAGTAGCAAACGGCAACTGGCTGACGGCGATGAAGGAACTTGATGCAGGAAACGAAAACAGAATGTTTCTCGACATGTTCATCATGCTCATGCGACTCGCATACATGCGCAAGATTAAGGACCTGAAGAAATGGAGCGAAGTTATAGCCCAATACGGAAGAGAGAAGCAAAAGCGGATGCTGACATACTTCATCCATCTTATAAGGGAAAACTTCATATACAACTTCCATAATCCGGAACTCAACTATATGACTGCCGAGGAGGAGGACTTCTCGAAGAATTTCGCACGCTTCATCAACGAGGCTAACGTGGTGGAACTGACAGAACTCTTCGACCGCGGCATACGCGACATCGGACAGAATGCTAACGCAAAGATCGTTTTGTTTGACATCGCCCTGAAAACAATCGTACTGCTTATTCAAAAATAAAATATATATAATAACCAGAGTTCCCAAGGCTCAAAGTCATAAAAGAAAAGACTCGCAGCCTTCCCTGTTCTCATAGTTCTCATAGTTCTCCCAGAACTCCCAGAACTCCCAGAACTCCCAGAACTCCCAGAACTCCCAGAACTCGCATAATAAAAAATATGGACTTCAAAAATATGAAATTCAAAGTAGGCGACGGATGCGCCCGCGGACTCTGTCGCAGAGGATGCGGACGACAGGACCGACAGCTGAACACATACGACTGGCTTGCCGACGTTCCAGGCAATGCCGAAAGCACCGACCTCGTGGAGGTACAGTTTAAGAATACAAGAAAGGGATACTATCACAACGTCAACGGACTCGATCTCAAAAAGGGCGACATCGTAGCCGTGGAGGCAAACCCTGGCCACGACATCGGAGTGGTAACACTGACCGGAAAACTCGTGAAGCTACAGCTCAAGAAAGCCAATCTGAAATCTGCTGACGACATAAAGAGAATCTACAGAATAGCAAAGCCCGTAGACCTCGACAAATGCCGCGAGGCTAAAAGTCGCGAACACGGAACAATGATACAGAGCCGACAGATTGCCAAAGACCTGAACCTGCAGATGAAAATCGGCGACGTGGAGTATCAGGGCGACGGCAACAAGGCTATCTTCTACTATATCGCCGACGAACGAGTGGACTTCCGTCAGCTCATCAAGGTTCTTGCCGAAACATTCCACGTGCGCATCGAGATGAAGCAGATCGGTGCAAGACAGGAAGCCGGACGCATCGGCGGAACAGGACCTTGCGGAAGGGAGCTTTGCTGCGCTACTTGGATGAAAAACTTCGTATCCGTAAGCACCGGTGCCGCAAGATATCAGGATATATCGCTCAACCCGCAAAAGCTTGCCGGAATGTGCGCAAAACTGAAATGCTGCCTCAACTACGAGGTGGACAACTACATCGAGGCAAGCAAGAAACTGCCGAGCCGCGAGGTAGTATTGCAGACAATCGACGGCGACCACTATCTCTTCAAGACCGACATCCTTGCCGGACTCGTAACCTACTCTACCGACAAGCGAATGGCTGCCAACCTGGAGACCATCACCGGAAAGCGTGCACTTGAAATCATTGAGATGAACAAGCGTGGGGAAAAACCTGACGCCCTAAGCGACAGCGACGCTCCTAAGGAGGAACCGAAGCAGATTGACCTGCTCGCCGGAGAAAGTCTTACGCGATTCGACAAGGCAAAGAAGAAGAAGAACAAAAACAAGCCGCGCCAGCAGAAAGGACAAGGCGACAAACAAAACAGACAACAAGGCACCCCTCAACAGGGTAAAGAAGCTGCCAAGTCTAACCGCGACATGCAGCAAAAGCCGGCTAATGCCAACCAGCAGAAGCCGCGGCAGCAAAAACCTCAGCAGCAGAAGCCTCAGCAGCAGCCAAGAGCACAGCAGCCGAGACCTCAGCAGCGCAACAACGCTCCAAGGCGAAAGCCTAACAGAAACAACGAGAGACAGAACAATAGAAAAGATTCTGAAAATAAGGAAGCATAAAATGCAAAAGAATTCCACCTTATTTAATATAATAACAATAATAGTGTGCATGACTGCGATGATTGTCGCGTCATGCACCACTAATACCGTATACGACTCTTATTCGCACACCCCCCTGTCGGGATGGGAGAAAAACGATACGCTTACATTTAATGTACGCCCTTTTGCTGAAAGCGGAACATTCAACGAAACCGTAGGAATAAGGATGACAACGGCATTCCCGTTCACGAGCATCAGCCTTATCGTGGAGCAACACATCATGCCTCACGAAAAAATTCTTACTGATACTATAAAATGCCCTATCACCGACACTCGAGGCAATTTCCTCGGCAGTGGCATCAGCTCCTATCAGTATGAATTCCCGCTAAGGGACATTAATCTCCATAAAGGCGACTCTATCCATATCAGTATACGCCACAACATGAAAAGGGAAATTCTTCCAGGTGTATCTGATATCGGACTTAAAATCGACAAGAGGTAAATCTCTTCTCCTTACCGGTTTTCATCTTTGATTATTCCTCTACAAAATTCTTAATTCCGTTTTGTTGGACTTAACGTCAGAAGCGTTTGGGCCAAACACCCGAAGCGTTTGGGCTAAACACCGGGAGCGTTTGGGCTAAACTTGAAAAATGCATCTTGGAATTATATAATAAAAAAAGGATGAACCTTGTCGATTCATCCTTCAAGTAGCGGGACCCAGGATTGAACTGGGGACCTCATGATTATGAATCATGCGCTCTAACCAGCTGAGCTATCCCGCCATCATTTCGTTTTAGCGAGTGCAAAGGTACTACATTTTTTTTAATCACCAAAGAAAAACAGAAAAAATTATCAAAAAAAATCATCTTTACAATATATTCTCTCTTTTAAAAGAAGATTCTAATATATTATTATTACCTTTGTCATGACACCAAATAAAATCGTAAAACACAGACATTATGAAAACAAACATACTACTTGTCATTATCCTGTCACTAATATATACATGCAGATGCCAAGCTCTGTCTGTTGAGGAATCACAACGACTCATCGACAAGGGCAAACAATATCTAATCGGGAATGAAGAAAAAATAGACAGCGCAATTCTTTGCTACAAGAAAGTTGCCGACTCCTACCGCAAGGACTTGTCTGCACAACAACGCGAACTGTGTGGCAAGGCGGCAAACAATCTCGGATACATATACTTGCAGCACGGTATTGACTGCCGTAAAGCATACGAAGCTCTGACGAAGGCTAAAAGAATATGCGAAGAGGTGGGAAATTCAAAAACGCTTTCCATTGTATACATGAACATGGCAAGCCTTTATTCGATATTCTGCGAACATATAAAGTCTCCGGAATTCATGGACGAGGCTGTACGCATGTACAGGATGTCGTTTAAACTGGCATGCAAAAACAAACGCTGGGACATTGTATGCAACACGTTTTGCAACCTTACAGACCTTGACCAGGACTTTAGTCATGTCGACAAATATAAAGACGTGGTGGCATCATTCGCCAAACTGAAAATACCTAAAGAAATTCCGCTATACAAATATTCAATGCTGAGATACCTTGCAGTCAAGGCTTATATCGACAAGAAACCGGCTCTGGCTACTGCCTATCTGATAAAGTCGGTGGATAAGATTGACGACAAAGTATCGCCCGAAGCATGGAAAGCACAGGCTCTTAACCTTACTGCATCCATCTACATGAAACGCAACATGCCGGACTCGGCACTTGTATTTATCAACCGAATCTTTGACGCACCGTATGGGTATTGGGGAAATGATGTGAAAGCCAATGCCTACAAGATGCTCCATACCATATACACAATTAAAGGAGAGAAAGGCAAGGCTCAGGAGGCGTATGGAAAAATGCTGATAATGCGCGACTCACTGTTCAACATTGACAATCTGCCTGCCGTGGAGAATATGAAATTCCTTAACGACCTTGCAGCACAGAAACACCGTTCTGCCATGATGCTTGCCGAGGCTAACAAGAAGAAGGAACTACGGGAATGGGGACTGTTCTCCGTATGCTTGCTGCTGTTGCTTGCCCTGGCACTGCTTGTACTTGCCGTTAGGAGAAACCGCCGACTGAATGCAAGATACACCGAACTGTATAACAGGCAGCAGGAGATTCTAAGAAAGGAGAAAGAAGAAAAACAACGGCGTGAAGAGGAAATCAAGGCTAAGGCAGCGACAGACAAGACTGCAGCGGCTGCAACTTATACTTTACCACAGAATGCTGTATCTCAAAAGACACGTATTCTTGCCGTTATGGACGAAACGGAAGAGAAATTCTCGCCCGACTTCTCTCTCGACCGTCTTGCGGAACTTGTCGGCATATCGCCAAGGGCATTGTCTGCCGTGCTCAACGAGAGTCTCGGCAAGACTTTCCGCGACCTGCTTAACCAGTATCGCGTTAGGGAGGCGTGCAACAGACTTTCTGACATCGAAAACTACGGAACTTATACGATTGAGGCTATTTCGCAGAGCGTGGGCTATAAATCAAGAACTTCTCTAATTTCCGCCTTTAAGAAAGAAACAGGACTTACTCCATCTGACTATCAACGTATCGCCCGAAGCGGAAACGCATCGGCAGAGAATGGGATGAGCTAAAAGATATTAAAATTCTTCTTCCTGATTTAGTTCGTCCCCTCCCCCGCCTCCCTTCGGGGGCGGAGCAGTTTGTCTTGTTCACACCTGAAATTAGGTTCATCCGAAATATGTGAGCTACATTGTTTTTTTATGTTTATCGCCCGATGTCGGTTTGCAAAAGGAACGAAGTGACTCTCATGTGTTGTGGCAGGTGTGGACGAGCGAGAGCTTGCTCTCTATAGAACACATCTGCCACAACACAGGTAAGCCGAAGGCTTGCAAAACGGCATCGGGGGTTTTGTCGGTTTTCTATTAAAAATACGCTAAATTCTGCTG